>DNJM01000177.1:5403-7510 GCA_003489085.1 Lachnospiraceae bacterium | reverse complement strand
GCTTTTACCCATTTTGCTTCTTCTGGGATTGGAGCCGGTCCGTGATTCGCACCCTGTGCTACAGGACACATCATTTCTACTTCATGTGAATAAATCATGTTAAAGTACTCCTTTCAAATATGTATATTCTACTGACTTGAATAATGGTTGACAAACTTTTAACCATTTGCTTTATTTTCTCACAAATAGGGCAGTTCGTCCATAGCTTTTTACATTTTTTTTCGTTTTTGTCGACTTCATAATTTTTTACGCAGAAAATGTCTTCTATTTCTCCGCTTTTACCATATTCCAGAAGTCTGCATTCTTCTGATAATCCATAAGCTCATCCTTTGAGAAATCGATTGTGGCATATCCGTTGCAGATTTCATCGGAAGAATTGGTGTAATCATAGACAAATCCAATCTCAATACCATCCCCTGTCAGAATCATTTCCGTACGAACACCTTTCTCCGCATACTCTCCTGCCAGCATCTCCTGATATTCATCTGCCCGGAAGTCGGCCAGCAGATCCAGATCCGGATAGGAATCCTTTGCAGAATCTCTCCAGAGCGACGCGAATGAGTCATCAACCCGAAGCACATCGGACACATCATAGACAGCGGCATCCTTAATTCCAATCGTCACCACACGCATATCCAGCTTCGTCTGATGAATATTTCCTGCCGCGTAATTATCTTCAAATACCACACAGATTAAATCGTCAGTCATATAACAGATATTATAACGCACCTGAGAAAGTACGATCGGCTGCCCCTGCCTGAGCATCCATTCCTTGATCTCCTCTGTTGGCTGGCTATAGTAGCGCATCTCCGTCTGCATCGCACATTCCTTCAGCAGGCGGTTGATCTCTCCTTCCGTTTCCTTCGGCAGTCCGGTCAATTCCGGATACTGAATATCGAAGTAAATATAGTAGCCCGCAGCATTATCGCTTTCCTTCTGGTACTCCTGCATTTCTGCTTCATACCCGATGTTCTCCGCCGTATAGCCTTCGATCCCCATGACTGTATCATCCTCACCATCGTCATAAGCATCTCCATCATCGTCAAAAGGATCTTCCTCATTGTATGGCATTTCATACGGAATCTCAAGCGCACCATTTTGCTGCTGCTCCTGCATTTCCTCCCGTACCACTTTGGTGAACCATTTCGCAAAAATGCTTCCAACCAGTATCAAAAGCAGAAGAACAATGACCGCCGCTCCGATTCCCAGGCCGATCCACAATCCTGTTCTCTTCTTTTTTGGCCTTCCTTCTGACAGAATCTGTGCAATATTCCGATACAGATATACGACTCCTCCCGGCATCTGCTGCGGATTCCCCATGAACCGGAGCTGCCGGTAGAAGCCTGCCTCCTCCGGCTGTGCCTCCACCAGAAAGCTGTCCCGCGGTATCCGTGCATTGGCAAAGCAGGCCAGCTCAAAAAGCAAAGCCGCTGCTGTCTCCTGTTCCTTTGCTCCTCTTTTCGCAGCCAGCAGAAGGATCTGCGCATTCCCGCTGTCTAATACGGCCGCGCCATTTAGCTCTCCCTTTTCAAAGGCTCCAAATACAACTATCTGACCGCCCCGGAAGCGTTCCAGCCATTCCTCATAGGCTAGTTTTTTCTGAAAATAGGCCTCCCGCTCTGCCTTATACCCCGTCGGATCCGGTACTCTTCCTGCCATTTCCCAGACTCTGTCCATACTTCTCTGGTAGCAGAGATTCAGCGCATTCCAAAGCTCCTGCTCCTGCAGCATTCGTATCTCCATATTACACTTCCTCCTCTTTGTCTGTCAGCTCTTCCCACAAAATCTCCACAGCTCTTTCTACAGCTGCTTCCCGCACCTCCATTCTGTTTCCCTGGAAATGACACTCCTCAACCCGAATCCGGCCGTTTAGAAAGCAGCCAATATAGACCAGCCCCACCGGCTTCTCCTTCGTTCCTCCGCCTGGTCCCGCGATTCCTGTCGTAGCCAGAGCTGCTTTTGCCTCTGCCGCTGCCGCTGCTCCTGCTGCCATCTCCGCAGCCGTTTCCTCGCTGACCGCTCCATGCAGAGCAAGCGTCTCATGTGCTACATGCAGAAGCTTCTCCTTAGATTCATTTGCATATGTGATGTACCCTTCCTGATATAC
>DNJM01000177.1:1941-5102 GCA_003489085.1 Lachnospiraceae bacterium | reverse complement strand
TGTACCCTTCCTGATATACGGAAGAAGCGCCCGCCACATTCAGCAGCCGCCCTGCCAGCAGTCCTCCGGTGCAGGATTCTGCTGTCGTAACAGACAGCTTCTGCCGAATCAGCTCCGGTATAACCTTTTCTTCAATACACTGCTCCATTTTCTTTCCCTCCAAAAAAGAATTCGCAGCACAGCTGCAGGAATCCGGCACAAGGATCCCCCTCATCGGGATCCGGCCTTCCCCTCCTGCTGCCGTACCGCGGATGTTAAGTATTTCTTATCTGTAATCCTGTCTTTTAGATATCAAACGGTATACAGACTACATACCGCCCTCTGTCAGAACCTTCTTGTTCTTTGCAACATAATCCACCAGTGATATAATCGTCAACGCCAGTGCAATCCATGTCAGGATAATGCCGATCGTATCAAATATACCGCCCAGATCGATGATTAAAACGATGATCATCAGCATCTGGAATGTGGTTTTAAACTTACCCCAGTAGCTTGCCGCAATGACAATTCCATTATCGGACGCTACCAGACGAAAGCCGCTGATAATAAATTCTCTTGCCACAATAATGATCACAATCCAGGAAGCCAGCTTTCCCTTTTCAATCAGACAGATCATCGCCGAACAGACCAGAAGCTTGTCCGCCAGCGGATCCATAAATTTTCCAAAGTTGGTGACCAGATTGTACTTTCTTGCAATCTTTCCGTCAAGCATATCTGTCAGGCTGGCAACGATAAAGATAGCAACGGCAATCCATTTGCCGGCATCTCCGCCCAGATCGGTCAGCATAAATACAACAAAAAACGGAATCAGTAATACACGTAATACGGTCAGTTTATTAGGTAAATTCATGATATCAACTCTCCTATCAAATCATATTCCAGCGCGCCGGTTACCCTGACTCTTGCGAAATCTCCCGACATCATCTCTTCCTCTGTATTAATAAAGATCAGTCCATCCACATTCGGAGCATCCTTGTAGGTCCGGCCGACATAGGCATTCTCATCAGCCACCTTGCCCTCGATCATCACCAGAACCTCCTGTCCAATCATATCCTCTGCCAGGTCAAATGCAATATCCTGCTGCAGCTCCATGATCTCTGCCTGCCGCTCTTCCTTAACTTCCTCTGCGATCTGCTCCGGGAACTCCGCCGCCGGTGTATCCTCCTCCGCTGAATAGGTAAAGACGCCCAGCCGATCGAACTCCATCTCATCGACAAAGTCCATTACCTCTTCATGCTCTTCCCTGGTCTCTCCCGGGAATCCGGTAATCAGAGTGGTACGAAGAGCAATATCCGGGATTTCACTCCTCAGCTTCCGTATCATTCCAACCAGCTGTTCTTTGGAAGTTCTTCTTCCCATTCGTTTCAAGATCCTGTCATTTGCATGCTGGATCGGCAGATCCAGATAATGACAGATCTTCGGTTCTTCCTTCATCACTTGGATCAGTTCATCCGTAATCTCCTCCGGATAGCAATACAGCAGCCGGATCCATCGAAGTCCTTTGATCTTACACAATTCCCGCAAAAGTCCCGGAAGAGACTTCTTCCCGTAGAGGTCCTTCCCATATACGGTCGTCTCCTGTGCTACCAGAATTAACTCCTTTACCCCTTGCTCCGCCAGCTCCTGCGCCTCTTTCAGCAGACGCTCCATCGGAACACTGCGGTAATTCCCCCGGATCTTCGGGATAATGCAGTACGTGCAATGCTTATCGCATCCCTCAGCGATCTTCAGATACGCATAGTGTCCTCCTGTAGTAACGATCCGGTGTGTATCCACCACCGGCAAAGCATCCAGATCTTCAAATACCATTTCCTTTCTGCCGCCGAGTGCCTCTTTCAGTACCTCTGTAATCTTGTCATAGGATGCGGTTCCAAGAACAGCATCCACCTCAGGAATCTCATCCAGAATCTCCTTGCGGTAACGCTGTGCCAGACAGCCGGTCACGATCAGTGCCTTTAGCCGTCCCTCGTTCTTATATTCTGCCATCTCCAGAATCGTATTGATACTCTCTTCCTTCGCATCATGGATAAAACAACAGGTATTGATGATAATCACATCCGCCTGCGTCTCATCATCTACGATCTGATAGCCGTCATGAACCAGCATTCCCAGCATCACTTCCGTATCTACCAGATTCTTATCGCATCCAAGAGATATAAATAATAGATTCATGTACCGGTTACTCCTTATTTTCCATATTCTATAAGGCAGATACCTCCGGCACCTGCCTTATCCTGATGTTCCTATTCTTCTTCCGTATTCTCCGCAATGATCTTGATCTTGCTGTTCTCCAGCTCCTTCACTGCGATTGAAAGCGGCTTATCCTTGGCGCGCGCCGGTACAAGCGGTTCCGCTCCTGCGATAATCTGTCTTGCACGCTTTGCGGTGGCAAGTACGATAGAATAACGGCTGTTGACAATCTTGGTTGCGCCCTCTTCTACGTCCTGGTTTACTACTTTCATCAAATCTGTATAAGATGGATGTAACATGAAAATATCTCCTTTCGTTATTAGACCTCTTTTAATTCTTCTCTGATCCGTTCTATAAACGGAACATTCCGAAAGCTTTTCCGGTGCTCTCCCTGAATGATCCTGTGCATCTCCTCGATACAGGTATCCAGATCATCGTTGATCATCAGATAATCATACTGTTCCATGCCCTCAGCTTCTTCTGCTGCGCGCTTCATCCGCATATCAATGACCTCCGGTGTCTCTGTTCCCCGCCCGATCAGACGTTCTCTGAGTGTCTTCGCATCCGGCGGAGTCACAAATAAGAGCAGCGTCTCCGGGAATTTCTCCTTTACCTTCAGGGCACCCTGGATCTCAATCTCCAGAATGACGTCCTTTCCGGCATTCAACTGCTCCTCTACATAAGCCTTCGGCGTGCCATAGTAATTTTCCACATACTTAGCATACTCTATCAGCTCGTCTTTCGCAATCATTTTTTCAAATTCTTCCCTGCTCAGAAAGAAATATTCCCTTCCATGCTGCTCCCCTTCTCTCGGAGCTCTGGTTGTTGCAGAAATGGAAAGCGCATAATTATCATACTTCCCCAAAAGTCCTTTCATCACAGTACCTTTTCCTGCTCCGGAGAATCCGGACACTACAATCAGTATACCCTTCCGATTCATTTCGTTCACCCTTCTGCCATCGTTTTTCATT
>DNJM01000177.1:0-1629 GCA_003489085.1 Lachnospiraceae bacterium | reverse complement strand
TTATTCTATGTTCTGGATCTGCTCACGAACCTTCTCGATCTCCGTCTTCAGATCAATCGCATGATTGGAAACCTCCAGATCATTTGCCTTGGAAAGAATGGTATTCGCTTCCCGGTTCATCTCCTGTGCAATGAAATCCAGCTTCCTTCCGACACCCTCCCCAGTGGACAGTGTATCCCTCATATGCTTGATATGACTCTTTAACCGCACCACTTCTTCATCCGTACAGATCTTGTCTGCATAAATCACAACTTCAGAAGCAATCCTTCCCTCATCCAGCTGTGTATCCGCAAGCAGCTCCTTCACCTTTTCTTCCAGCTTTACACGATATTCCGCTACAATCTGTGGAGAACGCTCCTCAATATAAGCGATCTTATCCAGCATGCCGTCCAGCTTCACGATCAGATCCTGCTTCAGTTGTTCTCCTTCGGAAGCTCTGGTTTCCACGAACTGCCGGCAGGCACCTTCCACCGCCTTTTTCAGACCGTTCCATACCTCATCCTCATCTGCCTCCTGCTCTTCCATGGTGATCACTTCCGGATAACGGGACAGCGTAGACACCCGGATATCATTTTCCAGGCCGAAGGTCTCTTCCATCTGCTTCAGATACTTCAGATATTCTGCTGCTAACGCTTCATTATACTTCAGCGCCACCTGGCTTTCGGAAAGATCCTCATAGGATATGAAAATATCCACCTTTCCCCTCTGCACGTACTGCTTCAGCAGGGAGCGGATCGCAGATTCGAAGAAATTCAGCTTCTTCGGCATCCGGATATTGACATCCAGATATCTGTGGTTCACACCCTTCATTTCTACCGTAAATTTCCGCTCTGCCTCGGAGATCTCGCATCTCCCGAAGCCTGTCATACTTTTAATCATTTGATTTTTGCCCTCTTACAAAACAAACTTATTAGATCTTATCTATTATAATGCATTTTAAAATGTCCGTCAATAAGGCGCTTTCCCTAACCCAACCACAATGATCATATCCTCGTTAAAGAAATTCAGATTGGAACCGGTCATGAAATTATTTTATTGTATTCTAATATCTGGCAAATTTTTCATACTAATAAGCATAGCCAATCCACAGGCCAGAGCCCCAAGAAGAAATACAGATCGATACGAATATTCCCAGAGCAGACCAACGAGTACCGGAACGATTATTCCTAAAGCGTTAGAAGCAGATTCTATCATTCCCAACATAGTAACTGTTGTATCTTCGTCCAGACATTCATATAAATAAGCAAATGATATCGGCGCAAATGCATCTTTAATTGTTGAAACTGCAACCCCCAAAATATACGTGACAAAATGATCTGATATTGCGAACAATAAACAAGGAATGATATCAAAAGCAATATCTGCAATAAAGAACTTTTTCTTTCCCTTTTCATTAGAAATATATGACAACACAAAAGAGACTACCATATTTGCAATTCCAACTATTGCAAATACTGTTAAAATCTTGTTATAATTTATTCCTATTCTTGTTCCCAAAAGCGGAACAAACACAATACATGAGCCGTATATCATTTTCAGACACTGTACTAAAATTAATGAACACACTATCTTATTTTTCAAAAAAGATATTCTAAAAATAGCTTTTGTCCTACTCTCACTCCGTTCTTT
>DNJM01000075.1 GCA_003489085.1 Lachnospiraceae bacterium | reverse complement strand
ACAGGCTGGAAACTCTTTGAAGTATCCTGGCTGTCTGATCCGACCAAGGCATTCCTGGCCCTGGTAGTGGTATCCGTATGGCAGTTGTCCGGTTATATGATTCTGATCTATGTAGCAGGCTTCATGGGACTGAGCGAGGATGTCATGGAGGCAGCCAGCATCGATGGCGCTTCCGGATGGCAGAAAATGAAAAGCATTGTTATGCCGCTGATGATGTCCTCTATCACGATTTGTCTCTTCCTCACATTGTCCCGGGCCTTCATGGTGTATGATGTCAACCTGTCTTTGACAGCCGGCGCTCCGTACGGAACTACAGAAATGGCAGCCATGCATGTGTATGAGAAGGCATTTACCTCCAGACAGTTTGGGGTAGGCCAGGCAGAAGCGGTCATTCTGTTTATCATTGTAGCATGTATCAGTGGTGCACAGGTTTATTTCACTAAGAAGCAGGAGGTGGAAGCATAATGAAGCAGACGACAATCGGCGGAACGAAAAGAAAAGCAGCAAATATAGTTGCGATGGCGGGATTGATTATCATTTTTATTGCCTATATGTTTCCGTTTCTGATGGTAGTGATTAACTCCTTAAAACAGAAAAGAGATATTATTAAAAGCCCGTTTTCCTGGCTGTATACGATTAAAGGTCTGTCCTTTGACAATTTTGTTAAGGCATTCACCCAGATGGACTTTCTGAATGCATTCAAGAACTCCCTGCTGGTTACGATATCGGCGACGGCACTGGTAACGCTGCTTGCAGCTATGCTGGCACATTATATCGTACGGCATAACAATACAATTTCCAAACTGACCTTTGCACTTATGGTGGCATCTATGATCATTCCATTCCAGGCGATCATGATTCCGCTGGTCAGCATTTACGGTGGTACTTTAAATGTACTGAATCATAGAGCAACACTGGTATTTATGCATACCGGTTTCTCCATGGCGATGTCCGTATTTATGTTTCATGGCTTCATCAAGGGAAGTATTCCGATTGCCCTGGAAGAAGCAGCTTACATCGATGGATGTACTAACGCACAGACATTTTTTAAGATTGTATTTCCGCTTTTAAAGCCGATCATTTCTACCATGGTGATCTTAAATGCACTGGCATTCTGGAATGACTTCCTTCTTCCGTCTCTGGTACTGACGGATAAGAAGCTCCTGACCCTGCCACTGTCTACGTATAGCTTCTATGGAACCTATTCAGCAGATTACGGTACGATCATGGCAGGTCTCCTGCTCTGTGTTATCCCGATTCTGGTACTGTATGTAGTGCTTCAGAAGCAGATTATTGGTGGTGTAGTAGCCGGTGCAGTAAAATAGTACGAATTGATTTTGGCGGAGGGTATTGAAAAGTACCCTCTTCCTTTATATAATCAGAACAAAAAAGGAAAAGGACCTGAAACGTATGACGAAACAAGTATTGCATTTGAAAGCTCCGGAAAATTGGATCAATGATCCGAACGGATTTATTTATTATAAAGGAAAATACCATCTGTTTTATCAGCATTTTCCCTATGCGCCCGTATGGGGAACCATGCACTGGGGGCATGCGGTGAGCGATGACCTGGTGCATTGGGAACATCTGGGGATCGCTTTGTTTCCGTCCAAGGAGTATGACAAAAATGGAGTATTTTCCGGAAGCGCCCTGGAAAAAGATGGAAAGCTGTATCTGTACTATTCGGCTGTCCGGTATCTGGAAACGGATCCGGAGAATATCCATCATGCGTTTCGGGAGCAGTATGAGACGAGCCAGGCCATGCTGATTTCTGCGGACGGATATCATTTTGACAACTGGCATGCAAAGAAGCAGATCATACCGGTGATTCGGGATGATGTTATGGCGGATGCAACGCATACGCGGGATCCGAAGGTATGGAAGGAAGGTGAAGAGTATTTCATGATTCTGGGCAGTACGTACCGTGAGGAAACCGGGCGTGCGCTGCTTTACCGGAGCAGCGATGCGATTCACTGGGAATACGCCGGACAGCATCGAAATCCAAAGTATGGAAGAATTCTGGAATGTCCGGATCTTTTCCGGGTGGGAGAGCAGCATGTCTTTATTGGCTCTCCCATGTATATTCTGGAAGATGGGCTTGAGTACAGATGTCAGGCAGTCTGCGCTTTGGCAGAATTCCGGCCGGAGGATGCTGCGCTGTCGCTTCCGGATACCTATCAGTTCGTAGATTATGGGCTGGATCTGTATGCACCGCAGACCAATCTGGATCAGGAAGGCAGAAGGGTGATGATCGCCTGGATGCGGATGCCGAGAACAGCAGAGACAGAAGAAGGAAAGCAATGGAATGGAATGATGTGTCTGCCGAGGGTGGTTGAGGTGGAAGAAGGTCATATCTGTTTCCGGGTACATCCGGAGGTGGAGAAGTGGTTTTCCAGAGAGATTCCGGTAATTGCTGTCTCTGTAGGAGATAGACCCTATCGTCTGAAGACGACGTTAAAGGAGGGCGAGAAGCTGGATATCGGAGGCTATCGGATTCGGATATCGGAGGATCGGGTAGAGACAGACCGCAGCCAGGTTTATGAAGGGATAAAAGGGCACCGCGTGACAGCCTCTACACCGAAGCTTGGAGGAGAATATCGGCTGGATATCTTTGTAGAGCCGAATCTGATTGAGATATTTATCAATGATGGTGCATACGTACTAAGTCATGTAGTATACGATTTGAAACCATATATTTCCGGACGGATTGAGCAGGCTCTGACCGGCAGGAGCTAAAATGCTAAATTAAATCCAAATCCAATGATCATAATCCCAATGGTGACAATACTGAAGAAAACGGCCAGAAGCTTCGGCTTGATTGCCTTTTTCAGCATGATCATAGAAGGAAGGGACAGAGCAGTTACGCCCATCATAAAGGAAAGAACGGTTCCCAGACCGGCGCCTTTGGCATACAGGCTTTCCGCAACCGGAATGGTGCCGAAGATATCGGCGTACATGGGTACGCCGGTAAGGGTTGCCAACGGGACCGAATACCAGTGCCTGGCTCCAAGGATATTCCGAATCCAGGAGGCCGGGAGGAAATTGTGTATGAGAGCGCCGACAGTCACTCCGATGAAAATATAGGGAGCTACCTTTTTCACGGTGGAAAGCACCTGGTCTTTTGCATATTCCAGACGGTCTGCCATGGTAAGCTCCGGAGAGTCCAGGGAAACGCCGGAGGCACTGCGAATGAAGTCCTCTACCTGATTCTCCATGTGGAGCCGCTCAATCAGACTGCCGCCGAGCACGGCCAGAACGAGGCCTACCAGAACATAAGCAGCTGCGATCTTTCCACCGAATACACCTGTTAAAAGAAGCAGTGATCCCAGATCCACCAGAGGAGAGGAGATCAGAAAGGAAAAGGTTACACCGAGCGGAAGTCCTGCACTGGTAAAGCCGATAAAGAGTGGAATGGATGAGCAGGAGCAGAACGGTGTGACGGTTCCCAGAAGAGCCGCCAGTGTATTGGCCCAGATACCGTGGAAACGTCCCAGTATCTTTCTCGTACGTTCCGGAGGGAAATAGCTCTGGATATAGGAGATTCCAAAGATCAGCACGGACAGCAGTACAAATATCTTAATGATATCATACAGAAAGAAATGAATGCTGCCGCCCAGATGGGAGGAAAGATCCAGCCCTATGTGAGTGAGAAATGAACCAAGCAGTGCCTGCAGCCATTTCATTCCCAGGATCTGATCCTGGAAGAAAAACCAGAGTGTTCTGATAAAAGTCATACGCGTCACCTACTTTGCATATTTTTTCAGAAGCTTTTTGATTTTATCTTTGGAAGCCACCTGTCCACTGACGATGAGCTTCCCGTCCAGCATCAGGGATGGGGCGGTCATGACACCGAGCTTTACAATCTCCAGAAGCGTCTGTACCTTTTCAATCTCAGCAGTGATCCCCAGTTCCTCTACTGCATCTACGGTATTCTGATAGAGCTGGTTACAGTTCTCACAGCCCTCTCCGATGACTTTTAGATTCATATGCTGCCTCCTTATTAATTTTTCAGCTGCATTTCCAGGCCGACCTGCTCTTCCCATGCGGAAAAGATCTTTTTGATCAGTGCCGGACCGATTTTGGAAATGAAAACAATCTGTGATATTTCTTTTGGCTCACAGGGCTGGTATTCGATCTGCTTTCCGGCTACGTCTACCTGATGCCATCCCAGTCCTTCCAGCTGGAAGAAGCCTTTGATCCGGTAAACGTCCGGTTGGATGGCAGTTAAAAAGTGTTCCAGCTTTTCTTTGGGAATACTGCCGGTGAAGTTTAAGAACAGTGACTTCGGTTTCGTTTCAGGAGTATTCGTGCTGGCTTCCTTTTCAGCCCACTGATATTGCAGCAGATCCTCAGAAAGGAAAGAAAGATCCAGGCTTGCATGGGCACTGGTCTCGATCCGGCAGACCGGATTGATCTCACGGATTTTTGCCTTTAGGGCAAGCAGACGTTCTCCGTCTATCAGGTCTACTTTGGTCAGAACGGCCAGATGGCAGTGCTTCAGCTGCCGGTAAACGGTTTCGAGATCATCTAATTGATCAAAAAAGTTCAGCGAATCGACCAGACAGATCACGCCTTTAAAATCATATCTGTCCCCGGCAATACTGGAGGCCGCTTCCAAAATCTCCTCTACATTAGAGGGATCACCAAGGCCGGAGCTTTCAACAAAGAGATAATCGAAATCATGCGCAGACATATCCGCTAATGCCTGTACAAAGGAAAGCTTTAAGCAGGAGCAAAAGATAGAGCCGCGGTTGATCTCTACCATCTGGATATCATCATTTTTGAGAATGGTTCCGTCGATGCTGAGCTTGCCGAATTCATTCTGAATCACACCGACTCGCTTTCCTTTCAGTGTCTCCAGGAGCTTCAGAAGAATGGTAGTTTTGCCGGATCCCAGGAATCCGGTCAGGACGTAAAGCCTGGTTTTCTCGTTCATAGTAAGGTCTCCTTCATTGTGTAAGATCGTTTGCAGATTGGTGTCCGTCCCGGCATCCGCAGAGACAGCCGGGCAGCTGCATTCCGGAAGAATGTCTGATGACGTCTGTAAGAGCGCTGTTAAGGTATTGGCCGCAGCCTGCATCTGCACAGAGTCGATGGAGTAATGGGTCCATTTTCCTTCTTTTCTGGGGATGACAATACCGGCGTCACAAAGCAGTTTCATATGATGAGAAAGAGTGGGCTGGCTGATATCCAGTTTATTCAGCAGAACGCAGGCGCACTTTTCTCCGTCTTTTAAGCATTCCAGAATCCGGAAACGATTTTCGTCTCCCAGCGCCTTAAACAGGCGTACGGTTTTCTGGTTGATTTCTGTCACAGGAATCACCTCTCATATTTATATTCTTCAATCTATTGTCAATATAGCACTCATATTCATAGATGTCAATATATCAATGCGATAAAAAGAGGAAAATTGTATGTTTTTAATAAAATACACGTAGATTACTTTTCATTTTTTAATAGTTCAATTATAATAAAA
>DNJM01000110.1:2511-2809 GCA_003489085.1 Lachnospiraceae bacterium | reverse complement strand
AGATACGTTGAATACACCTGGTAACTGCTCACCGGCGATCTTGTATAAGTTTGGGATCATCAGCAATAATCCCTGAGATGCTGTGTAAGTAGTTGTCAGGGCACCTGCTGAAAGAGATCCGTGTACAGTACCTGCTGCACCGGCTTCAGACTGCATTTCGGTTACCTGAACAGTGTGTCCAAAAATGTTTTTTCTGCCTTGTGTTGCCCATTCGTCTGTTGCTTCTGCCATAACAGATGATGGGGTAATTGGGTAAATCGCTGCAACATCAGTAAATGCATAAGAAGCATGAGCTGCT
>DNJM01000110.1:612-2185 GCA_003489085.1 Lachnospiraceae bacterium | reverse complement strand
ATGGTTTTCATTTTTCTTCCCATTGGTTTGTCCTCCTTTTTATTAAAACCAACCTCTGTGAAACATTTTTGTTCTGTTAGAAGTCGATTTACATCATTTACGCATATATGCATTCCCAAATACATATATGCTTATTATATATCTACCATTTTTAAAAGTCCAGCCGTATCTTGTTTCTTTTTACAAACATAGATATTTTTTTCACATGCGCGCAATTCAAAAAGGAGCGGCATAAACCGCTCCCGGCAATTACTTCTGTTCTTTTATCTCATGTCTTCTGAGATGCTTCCTCCGCTCCTCCCGTTTCCGGCCGTGTATGATCAGAACCGGAGATACGATCACCAGGATTCCTGCCAGTACCTGCGACACCGGCCAGCCAATTCCGGGAAGGCAGAGCTGATCCGTCCGCAGGCCTTCGATCCACACTCTTCCCAATGCATACAAAAACAGATACATCAGAAATACTTCTCCCTGGAACTTCTTTTTCTTCCGGTAAATGAGAAGCAGAATCAATACTGCCAGACACCACAGAGACTCGTACAGAAAAGTCGGATGCACCTGAATAAAGCTCGCTCCGTCAATCCGCACCAGATGCTCCTGCATCTTATCCGTAATATCCGCCGCACGCACGGCATCTACCGGAAGCTGCATGGCAAACAGACTGTCAGTATATTCCCCAAAGGCCTCACGGTTAAAAAAGTTTCCCCAGCGCCCGATCATCTGCCCTGCTATCAGGCCAAGACATGCCGTATCCAGAAGCTGCGGTGCTGTCAGTCCTTTTATAGAGGCAAATACAAATACCGTAATCACTGCTGCAATGACGCCTCCGTAGATCGCAAGACCTCCTTCTCTCAGATTAAAAATGCTGAGCAAATGCCCTTTATAATAATCCCATGAAAAAATAACATAGTAAAGTCTGGCGCCGATAATGGCAAATATAATTGCATAAATCGCCAGATCAAAATACGTCTCCGGATTCTGCTGCGTCCGCTTCGCCTCTGCCGCCGCAATGAAGATACCCACCAGCATGCCGATACCAATGATGATCCCATAATATGCAATATCGAATCCGAAGATGGATATCGCCTTTCCAACATGTTCCAAATGAATTCCCAGATGTGGGAAATGTATTGCCCAGTTCATACTCGCCCTCCTGTAAAAATAGTTTCCCGGCTGTCACCCCTTCAGCTGCCGATCCTCTTATACGTTAAAACGGAATAGCATGATATCGCCGTCCTGGACAACATATTCCTTTCCTTCCAGTCTTACCAGACCCTTTTCTCTGGCCGCTGCATAGGTTCCACAGTCGATCAGATCCTGGTAAGCCACCACCTCTGCACGGATAAATCCACGCTCAAAATCCGTATGGATCTTGCCCGCTGCCTGCGGTGCCTTCGTACCTCTCTTAATCGTCCAGGCACGTACCTCGGGCTCACCTGCTGTCAGATAGCTGATCAGTCCCAGCAGGTGATAGCTTGCCTTAACCAGCTTCTCCAGACCGGACTCCGAAAGTCCCAGTTCCTCCAGAAACATCTGCTTCTCATCGTCTTCCAGCTCCGCAATCTCCTGCTCA
>DNJM01000110.1:0-342 GCA_003489085.1 Lachnospiraceae bacterium | reverse complement strand
TCCAGCTCCGCAATCTCCTGCTCAATCTCCGCACAGACTACGAATACCTCACTGTCCTCGGAGGCTGCAAATTCTCTGACCGCCTGTACACCTGCATTCCCTGCACCATCATCGGCCAGCTCGTCCTCTTTTACATTTGCTGCAAAGATGACCGGCTTATAGGTCAGCAGATTATAGCCGTTCAGCCACAGCTGCTCATCCTCATCATCAGTCGTAAAGCTCTTTGCCAGCTTTCCCTCCTCCAGATGCGCCTTGATCCGCTCCAGAAGCGCCAGCTCTTTCGCTGCAGATTTGTCCATTCTGGCTGTCTTGGTTGTCTTTGCAATTCTTCTTTCCAGAATC
>DNJM01000130.1:6525-7903 GCA_003489085.1 Lachnospiraceae bacterium | reverse complement strand
AGTATGAATACTGTGCACCCGATTTTCCAGGTAAGCTTTTTCCCACTTTTTTTCTTATACATTGCACCGCCCCTTATCTCTTTCTCCTGCTTCTAGTTCCAGATCGATTCTCCGATTCCTTCCATCAATTCTTCCTGATGGTAGAAGAATAAAAAGGTCACCGGAAACAGACAAAGTATCCCGCACACTGACTGAACCGCCATGCTGTTTCCCTGGATTCCGGCCAGAAAGACGGACAGGGGATACTGCCGGACCCCTTCAAGAAAGGTAATCGGCTGCTCTACCATATTCCAGCTTTCTACAAAGCTCAGGATAAAAAGAGTAATCACAGACGGCCGGGCCGCCGGCGCCAGAATCAGGAATACATTCTGCAGCCGGTTTGCTCCATCGAGGCTGGCCGCCTCCAGCATTTCTCCCGGAAGAGAGCGGAAGACAAAGGTCAGCCAGACGGTTCCAAACGGAGCAAAAATTCCTGGTATAATCAGCGCTTTCCAGCTGTTTAGGAATTGCAGCCGATCCAGCAGAATATAATTCGGAAGCAGCGTCACCTGAATCGGCAGCAGCATAAACAGCAGCATCAGACCGAACAGAACCTTTTTCCCTATGACACGATATTTTGCAAATGCCGTACCTGCCATGCAGCTTACAATCGTCTGCCCGCATGCGATCGCAAGACAGAGGGCAAGGCTTCTCCAGAACTTCATCAGATAACCCGGCTCTGCCAGGAATACATGATAGTAACCCATGAGCGAAAAGCCTGTTCCTGTCTCTTTTTGGAAAGAGCAGACGATCATGTACCCCACCGGAACGATAACCAGAAATGCCAGTGTCGACAAAATCAAAACGCTGCAGGTTGATTTTTTTCTCTTTTGTACCGTTTTTCTACGCATCCGCCTTCCCCCTTACGATCCGGTATCCGCACCATCCGATCCCTGCAGCCAGCAGGATGCCGCTCATCAGTGTTACCGAAGCCGCAGAAATCTTCTGATAGTTCAGATTCCGGAAATGGTTATTCATAAAATGCTGCAGCAGATAAATACTGTCATCCGGATAATTTCCCCCCAGCAGGAACGCCTCCCGATAACACTTAAACGCATTCATCACAGCCAATACCAGATTGAATGCGATTACCGGAAAAATCAGAGGCAATGTAATATACCGGAAAGAAGTGATTCGTCCTGCCCCGCATAGACTTGCACTTTCATAATACGCCTTCGGTAGCATCTGCAGCCTTGCATAAAAAATCAAAATATGATATCCCGTATATTTCCACCAATACAGCACACAGATGATCCAGAACACCGAAGCAGAATGCATCCAGTCCACCGGATCTGCGCCCCGGTATTGCGCCAGGCGGTTAAAAAGTCCTGTATCCCCC
>DNJM01000130.1:2006-6303 GCA_003489085.1 Lachnospiraceae bacterium | reverse complement strand
CCCCAGAAGAACTGTACTCCCAGTACGGTGGATGCAATCGGAATCAGCATCGGATAAAAGTATATCATCCGAAGTACCTTTGCTCCCTTTTGGAGCCGCTGTAAAATGATAGCCAAAAGCAGCGACAATGTAAGAACTACCGGTACGCTGGTCAGCAGAAAACGACAGGTATTCTTCATCGCCAACCGGAACATTTCATTCCGGAATAAATCTTCATAATTCATCCATCCGACAAACTCCCGTTTCCCGATTCCAAATGAAACGGAATACCAGATCGTAATCAGAAACGGAACAAAATAAAACACCAGAAATCCAGCAGCTGCCGGCGCAGCCAGCCAGAAACCTCCATTTCTTTTTTTCATGCCGCCTTGTCACCTCCGCTCCCACCTGTATCACATGCATCTTTGGCGTTACTCTTTTACCAGCATCGTATATTCTTTTTCCGCCTGTTCTGCGATCTCATAGATTCGCTGCGTCATTTCCTCCGGATTTCCATCACGGCCGGCATAAGCAGAGAACAATTCAATCATGCGGTCGTACAGATTCACATCCGCTTTCATCGGGAAATATGCTCCCTCCAGTTCTCGAAAGCTGTCCAAAATCGCTTCTGACTGCCGTTCCTCTGTGATGCCCCAGCTCTTTATCCATTCTTTAAAGGAATCTTCCTGCAGCGGCACCTCATCGGCTCCCAGCATTCCCTGCAAATACGGAGAACTCTTTGTTCCTTTTACATAACAGTCATTCAAAAACAGCATTAAAAACTCATATGCTGCTTCCTTTTCTTCACATGCCATACTGATTGCACCATACGCCCTGACGGCTGCCATCTTCTTTCCCAGGATATCCGGAACTGCCCGGTATACGCACTCTCTATCCGAAGACACTCCCCGAATCGGGAAATTGCTTTCCAGACTGTATGCTGCCGGTTCCTCCGACCAGCCCTGTATCCAGCTGCGCACTTCAACGTCCAGCATCTGTTCTGCAAAATCCCTCCACAATTCCTTTTGAAATACTACCTGCTGTGTTTCATAATCCACTGTCGGCTGCTGCCATCTGCCGCTTAAGAGGCTCAGACTATATACTGCATACTGCAGCTCTGTGTTTCCGGAAGCTCTGGCATAAGCAATCCAGTCTGAAAGTGTGCTATCCTTCGGCATCATCCCTTCCTCCGGACCCAACATCATACTGTACTGACACGTGATCGGCAGAATATATTGGTGCCCTTCGTATTGCCCGGTCTCCAGAAATTCCTTTTTATAAGAGCTTTCTTCCCAGTATGCATCCTCTTCCATATACGGATCCAATCTCATAAACACTCCGCTCTGCATGGATTTCTTTACATCTTCAAACAGTGCTTCCTTTCTTTCCGCATAGAATTCATTATCGGCATTCAGAATAAACACGTCCGCCCCTTTTCCGGACATGATCTCTGTCCGCATTTTCTGCAGCTCCGGCTCCCGTTTTTCTGCCTCCTCCGGAAGTGACCGTACCTTTACATAGCTTCCCGGATACTTTTGCATATAATATTGGGCATATTCATTCACCTGTGACTCATAATATTTTTCCGTCACAACCTCCAGGCTTTGCCCTTGTTCTTTCTTCTGATTTCCATCGGCTTTCTGGCATCCCATGAGCATACCTGCCATGGCCAGCATTGCGATCTGATATAGGAATTGTTTCTTCATAGGAATCCCCCCTTTGCATTCTTCGCTCCTGTTTTCTTTACAGGTTCAGTGTCTCATACGAATCCCTTATAAACAACCTTCTGACCCTGAACTGCATGAATACTGACCCTGAATGGCGACTGATGTTAATCATTCGTCATATCTACCATCCAGATCAGACCATTCGGATTCCGACGGAAAGTTACGGTCGCTTCTTCCTCTGCCCCATCTACTGCCACAGTAACTTTTATCTCTTCCATCGATTTTGTCCGCTTGATAAGCTCCATACCCAGCACTTCCACTTCTTTCTGCTGAATAAAGTAATAGTGTGCCGGACCACGCAGGAAGGAATCTAATCCCTTAGAATCAAAATATTCTCCAACAGCTTCCTCCCACTTCTTTCTGGCCTCTTCCTGCGCTGCTGCAGCGTTCTCTTTTTCTTCTTCGGTCGTTTCTACTCCTTCACCGATTGCATAAAACATATCCGAGTGATACAGATCCGGATTCGGACAGGTCATGAATAGCTTGATAATCTCCTGTGCGCCTTCACTCATGGTATCTATCTCGTCAAGATAGTCGGAGTCTTCGCTTTCACCAGAACCTGTCTCTGTCTCTGCATCTGTCTCTTTTCCCTCCACTGTTGTCCTCGCATCTGCATCCGTTTTCTTTATATCTGATTCCTTTGTGCAGGCTACAAGCATCAGCATTAACACTACCGCAAGCATTCCAATCATTTTTTTCATTTTTCTTCTCTCCTCTCCGCTATTGTTTCCTACCAACTAAGCTGTGCCTACCAGAGCTTTTGATATAAGATTATTATATCGTATATACAGAGAAAAGTTTATGACATTTCAGGAAAATCGCAGACATGCAGATACGAAAACCCGCCGGCTCATTGGCCCACGGGTTCATTCTCAGCTTCCTCCGGAAAAGAAATACAGATACGCAGCCGATTGTCTGCATAGCTGGCTGCTATGGTTCCATTCATCTGTTCCACCAGACTCCTGGCAATTGCCAGACCTAAGCCCGTAGACTTTCTGGCTGCTTCCACTGTATAAAACCGGTCAAACAGCTTTCCAACCTGTATTTCATTTAATTCCGATGCCGTATTGGCAAAAATGATTTCTCCCGTTTCGGACAGCGTTATCTCCAGATCACCATCACTGTACTTCAGGGCATTCTGCAGCAGGTTGGAACATACGCGGAGCATGGCAGAACGGTCAAGCATCCGGATGACTTTCGCTTCCGGTATCCGAACATGCGGTGTAATCCCCCGTTCCTTCAGTACCGTATAAAATGCTGCCAGGCTTTCTTCCAGTACACGATTCACCTCGACAGCCTCTTTCACCATACCATTTTCATGGGAGAGAGTGATCGAATACCGGAAAAGTTCCTCTGTCAACTGTACTAATAGCTCTGTTCGATTTCTGATAATCCCGATATATCGACGTACCTCTTCGGATGTTTCTTCCTCTTCCAGCAAATCCAGGTATCCGCAGATGGCAGTTAACGGTATCCGTAAATCATGGGAGATATTTGTAACTGCATTTTTCAGTTCCAGATCTCCCTGCCGAAAACGATACCGCTCCGCCCGAAGCTTACGAAGCTCTTTGTTCATAGCATCTGCCAGCTGCCGCATATATCTATCACCGGAAGAAATATCCATCAGCGTATTGGTATCGGTTATGAGCCTGTCAGCAAATGCTGTTTTCATTTCTCTTGCGGCTTTTTGTAAGAAATATATTTTTGCAAGAAGAGCAAGAATCACCATAACCCTCATGCTGATGAGTGCCCATAACCATATTTCCATAACAGACTCCCTCTTTCAAATTCTACTGCAGATTTTTCTTCCGAAAAGCAACCATACCGATCAGTGTTGCTGCAGCACTTACTACGGCAGAATATATCACCAGCCACAAAGGATGCAGCACCTCAAATGCAGAAAGCTGTATACTTTGGCCGGTCGGTAATACATCCAGGAAAAACTGATAGACCTTCCGCACGGCCGGCTGCAGATATTTCGGATTTGGCTCCGGCACTGTCTGCTCTGTTCCTTCCGCACCCATGATATATGCCGGCAGAAATTCCGGCGCATCTAATTTCGATTGAATCATCATTGCCAGGATCAGCATCCCAAAGAAAACCAACAGGCACACAACCGCGGCGGTTGATTTCCTGGTAATAAGCATGGACAGCATATGAAACATAGATACATATGCAATGATTGTAAAAATGCTGATTCCCATATATAAGAAGAGCATTTTCACCGGTATCTGCGGAGCTTCCAGCAGGAATGAACCAAGTACACCATATGCCAAAAGATAGGCCAACGCCATAAGGACTGCTGCCAGAACACCTGCTATCCAGCCTGCATAATAAATGGCCTCACGGGTATGGCCGACAATTAACTTATTCCGAATCGTACCATCACTATATTCCGTCCCAAAAAAGATACTGCAAAAAGCAGCTGCGCAGCAGCCAATAAATGGAACATACACGAGTAAAGCATCGTCCAGCCGCTCATGTTCACCAAAACGAATGGCATCAGAATATTTCGTGCATACGGCAAAGATTCCCAATCCAAACATAAACAAAATACCCAGCCAGAATATTCTGGCTTTCCGAAGGCGGGC
>DNJM01000130.1:0-1762 GCA_003489085.1 Lachnospiraceae bacterium | reverse complement strand
AGACTGACATAATAACTTTCCAGGCTCTCATCTCGTTCCTGTATCGAAATCACTTCACAATTTTCTCTGCTGAGTGCCAATGTCAGCTGGGATATATTGAACTTTGCATACACATCGGCAGTCCGGTCCGAAAGAATTTTATAATCCAGCTTCCTTTCTTCCAATACGCGGGCGAGAACCTTTACGTCACTTACCTCCATACGGATGCATTTCCGGCAGGCATTCTCCACTTCCTCCGCGCTCATTTCTTTGATCAGGCGCCCATTGTCAATGAATCCATAGTGCGTAGCCAGCTTTGAAAGCTCATCCAGAATATGGCTTGAAATCAGGAACGTAATCTGCTGCTCACGGTTCAGCCGCAAAATCAGCTCCCGGATTTCAATAATCCCCTGAGGATCAAGGCCATTTGCAGGCTCATCCAGGATCAGGAAATCCGGATCGCCGGCAAGGGCAACGGCAATGCCTAATCTTTGCCGCATGCCAAGGGAGAAATGTTTCGCTTTTTTCTTTCCCGTATGGTCAAGCCCTACCAGCTTCAAAATATTGTCCACCCCATCGAAAGACGGAAGACCAAGTATACGATACTGCTGCTTCAGGTTATCTTCAGCCGTCATATCCAGATAGATCGACGGCGTTTCTACAACCGCTCCCATTCTCCGGCGTGATTTTGCAATCTCCTTGTCCACATTCTTTCTGCCATACAGCGTATATTCGCCGGATGTAGGTTCCTGCAGCCCGCAAATCAATCGGATCAGCGTGGTTTTACCTGCACCATTCTTTCCAACGAAGCCATAGATTGCTCCTTTGGGAACATTCATAGATAATCCGTTCAATGCTTTGAAACGTCCATAGCTTTTACTCAAAGCATTTGTCTTCAGAACATACTCCATCATATAGAACCTCCTTTTCTCTGATGCTGCCATTTTAAAATAAAACAGTTGAGAAAACGGTTAAGAAAATGGTTGAAAAACGGTTGAGATTTCAGCTCTCTTTCATTTTAAATCCAATTCCCCATACAGCTTCTATATAATCTTTATGACTGATTTGACGAATCTTTCCCCGCAGATGGCTGATATGCGTTTTGAGCGAACTTTCCGTACAATCCGGTGTGTCCTCATTGATACGATCCAACAGCTGTGATTTCGTAATCACCTGGGACGGATTCTGCATCAGCAATTTTAAAATGGCATATTCCGTCCGCGTCAGCTTTACTTCCTTCTGCCCTACGGCTGCCACATGCGTATCTGTATCAAGTATGATAGCATCAAATGTTAAAACAGAAGCAGCCGGGACGGCCGTCGTATCACGAAGCTGCACTGCAATCCGGGCCAAAAGCTCTTTGATATGAAAAGGCTTTGTCACATAATCAACAGCACCCCCAAGGAGCAGATCCACCTTATTCTCTACATCAGCCTTTGCACTTACCACAATGACCGGAATCCCTTTGATCTTCGGAAGAATATCCTCCCCCGTCAATCCCGGCAGCATTAAATCAAGCAATATAAGATCCGGCTTTGCACCGGAAAGAACCAGCAATGCCTCCGTTCCGGAATACGCCCGGGAGACACTGTATCCCTCCTTTGTCAGCGTTTCCTCCAGCATATTTCCGATATGCATATCATCATCAATGAGCTATATATTTTTCAAGTTGCATTTTCTCCATTCATCATGTTTTGCTTTACTTCTTTTGCTTTTCTCTATTCCTTCATCCTTCGACTCTTATTTCTGTATCTGTAACGTAAGCGCCAAATAATAATGCGGT
>DNJM01000147.1 GCA_003489085.1 Lachnospiraceae bacterium | reverse complement strand
AAATCGGCTTTCCATCCAGAAGAATCTGCCCCTGGTCCGGGGAGAGATAACCGGCAAGAAGCTTACAGAGGGTAGTTTTCCCATAACCACTGGGTGCAATCAGGCCGACCCGTTCTTCATTGTCTGCCGTCATACTGAAATTTTTCCAGATCATCCGACCCTCTGTTTTATATTGAAATGATATATTCTGTACGTCCAGTATCATATAACATAACTCCTATTCTGCATACAGGCAGCGAACATATCCGCTGCGAAGCGCTCTGTAAGGGATTTTCTGACTGCAGGCCTCTGTATACATGCTGCACCGGTCTGCAAATGGACAGCCTTCTTTCAGATCCCTGACATAGGGCTGCGTTCCGGCAAGTGGCTGAAAACCATTCTGCGGCATAGCCCGCCATAGCGCCTTGGTATAAGGATGGCGCAGACTGCTTTCGTTACGGAAATCCTCTGGCAGTGCCTCTTCCACCGTATTACCGGCGTAGAATACTACGATCCGATCCGCTGCCCGAAGGGCCAGCTCCAGATCATGTGTGATCAGCAGCACACCGATTCCCTGATCCGCCATATCCCGAAAATATTTTATTACCCGATCAGCTATAGCAGGATCCAGTCCAGGTGTCGGTTCATCCGCAATCACCAGCTTCGGCTGTTCTGCAAGAGCCGTGCCGATCAGCACTCTTCGGTTCATACCGCCGGACAGTTCAAAGGGGTAGGCATCACTGAGCTCCTCCTCCAGTCCCAGATAATGCAGAATGGAAGACATACACCTTTTGGATGCTGCGTCCTTTCTTCCCTTTACAAGCTGTGGGCCGATCTTCATCAGAGGATCCAGACAACCAATACTCTGTGGTACCAGAACAATTTCAGAGCCTCTGAGACGCCGTATTCTGTCCTTTGTAAGAGGCATTCCGCAATAGTTCAGCTTTCCCTCCATAGATGCATTATACGGCAGAATATCAAGGACGGCATGCGCCAGAAGGCTCTTTCCGGATCCGCTGGAACCAACAATGGCCACCAGCTCTCCCGTATGAATCTGTACATTCAGATCCTGAATTACAGAAAGGACTCTTCGGTGGATACCGGATTCATACTGCGTAAATGAAATATTCAGATGTTCGATGGTAAGTAACGATGTTGATTTTATCACATTTTGTTCTGTCATATCTTTCATACTCTTCCTATTCATGGACACTGCCCGGATCTAAAAGCTTTCTGATCTGCTCCCCTGTCAGATAAAAAAGCATCACAACAGCAGCAAGCATAACACCAGGGCAAACCGCCAGCCACCATTTTCCGGTTACCAGATATTTCATGGATTCCGAAAGAATGATGCCAATTGCAGGCTGCTCTGCCGAAAGACCGAAGCCCAGAAAGGTGATGCTGGATTCATGCAGGATCGCATGAGGAAACATCAGAACCAGGCCGGTAAAAAACTGCGGCAGAATATGTGGCAGAATATGTTTTTTAGCCAGATACCAGTTACTCTTGCCAAGCTTCCGGGCAATCTGAATATAGGGCTGCTCTTTCAGCTGCAGCACTTCAGCCCGGATCAGTCGTGCCAGTGAGGGCCAGTGTGTCAAAGCAACTCCACACGCAACTCCGCGGAAACCGCGGCCAAGTGCTACAGATACCAGGATCAAAAGCAGAATATGGGGGATGCCCATCATCAGATCAATCAGAAAGGTAATGATTGTATCTGCCGTTTTTCCCATGGTTGCAGATATGATGCCCAGTATCAGTGCAATACAGGCACTGACAGCGGCAGCCAGTACACCCAGACCGATACTAAGAGAAAGTCCTGCCAGCGTACGCATCAGCATATCTCTTCCCAGCCAGTCCGTACCGAACAGGTATGGAATTCCCGGCTCCAGATTCTTTCTGGAAAAGTCCGTTACCCTTGCCGCATCTGCACAGAATGCACCAACGATACAGAGTATCAACAAAAGGCTTGCGGAAAGGATCACACCAACCAGTACCCGTTGTCTTCGATTTTGAAAAAAGAGACGAATTCGTTTCATATGTGCTGCCCTCCCCTACGGATTCTGGGATCAATGATTCCATACAGCAGATCTGCCAGAAAATTACCGCCGAATACGAATGCAGAGCTGATGAGCGTAATGGCCATCAAAAGCGGCAGATCACTGCCAAGTCCGGCTGACACAGCAGCCTGTCCCAGCCCTGGATAGGAGAATACCTGTTCCACCAGAACAGAACCTCCGAAAATTTCACTGATGGATGCAAACTGGAGCGTAATCGCAGGCAGTAAAGCATTGCGAAATCCGTGGTACCGGAACATGGCCCATCGGCTTTCTCCTCTGGCTTTGGAAAACAGAACCATATCACTTTCCATGATTTCAATCATTTTTTCTCTGGTATGCAGAGCGATATTGGAAATTCCTGTAATACTGAGCGTCAGTGCGGGAAGAATGGCATGGTAGATTCGATCTCCCAGAGTTACTCCCGCTGCCTCTACACCAATCGGCACACTCAGCCCGATCGGCAAAACCTTAAGCCATACACCAAAGCACAATAACAGCAGAAGTGCAAGCCAGAAGGTCGGAGTACTGGAAATAATGATACAATAGCCTTTGATGATCCGGTCCGGCAGCCGTCCTTGATACATAGCAGCTAATATCCCAAGGAGAAACCCCAGTATACCGGACATCACCCAGGCGAAAGCTAATAACAGCAAAGAATTAGAAAGCTTTACTGCAATGACATTGCGGACCGGCTGCCGGTATAAAAGAGAAATTCCCATATCTCCTCTGCAAAAATCTTTTGCCCAGGAAAGGTACTGCTTTACCGGATCAGCGCCAACCCCCCAGTATTCACGAAGCTTTGCTATCTGTTCCTGACTCATGCTGCCAAGTGCATTCTGTCCCACATTAGCCTGCAGCGGATCGATCGGAGAAAGCTTCATAAGCATAAAGGTTACGATACTGGTCGCTGCCATAAGCAGCATGACTCTCAGAATTTGTTTCAGCAGATGCTGCCCCCAGTGTTTTGCCATATGCTTTCCTCCCGTGTTTCTCATATTCTTATTCTTCCGTCCAGCTCCACTGATCCACATTATTCACAATGGACCAGCCATGGCCATGCGGATGTATTTTCTGTTCAGCAATATGCAGACCATCTCTTACATAATATAAATGATCGATATTACACAGCCAGATCCACGGCATATCCCCTTCCTGCGTAATCCCTGTACTGCCGTCCCACTGTGCTTTCTGCCAGAGGGAGATAGATGTTTCCAGATCGGAGGCTGCAAGTGCTTCATCCATATAACGATCTACGGTTTCATTCGCATATGGAGAATATTCGGCAAATCCGGTCTTGGATCCGGAATTACTGTGATACAGATTATACAGCTCCATTGGCGTATGGGCACCCCATCCCCACATCAGTGGCTCTGACTGCGCTCTGGTATAAGCAGTATCCCATCCGACTCCCTCTGTTGTAACCTCGATTCCCAGCTCTTTTAGCTGGTTCGCCGTGTCTTCAGCTAACGCCTGCCGTACAGAATCTCCATTACTGAACAGCAGTGTAAATGCGGCCCGAATACCATCTTTTTCCCGAATGCCATCCTCTCCGACTGTCCATCCGGCTTCTGTCAGCAGCTTTTTGGCTTCTTCCGGCTGATATGTAACTTCGCATGCACTGTTATACCAGGGAAGCTTATCGCATACGCTGTAGGCTTCTGTTCCATAACCATTTAATACATGATCAATCATTTCCTTACGATCAATACCGATATTGATCGCCCGCCGAACTTCCGGATCAGCGGTAAATGCATTTCCATAGAGAACTCCATCGATCTCTTCCGGTTCCGTGCTGGGAAGATTGAAGCCACGGTTATCTACTGTCTGTACAGCCAGCAGATCGTAACCGTCAATCGTCTGGTCACTGTAGGAAGCGGCAGTATGTGCAACATCTACCTGACCGGTCAGCGCTGCAGTAAAGGCGGCGTCCTCTTCCATGAACAGAATTGTTACCTTTTTCATTGTGGGTGCGGTTCCGTAATAATCTGGATTTGCTTCCAGAATGACCTGTTGTCCGCGATCCCACTGCTTCATAATATAGCGTCCGGAACCAATGGGGTGCTGCCCGTAGCTTTCATCATATGCATGCTCCGGTACAATACCTACCACTGCCATGGTGTATGGCCAGATGGAAAATGGTCTTGCCATATGAAAGACTACTGTAGTATCATCTACAGCTTCTGCATTTTCCAGCATAGTGAAATCATTCACCGTACTTTTTTCCCGACAGACATTATAGGTAAAGGCCACATCAGAGGCTGTCAATGGCTCTCCGTCCGTAAATCTGACATCATCCCTTATTTTTACAGTCCAGGTCAGTCCATCCTCACTGGCCTGATATTCCGTTGCCAGATCCATTTCAATATCCAGTTCAGCATTCGTCGTCGTCAGTGTGCTTTGAATCAGGGGCTCGTGCACATGCTCTCCTGCGCCCCAGCCGTAGGCCGGATCAAAACCTGCTTCCGGCTCCGAGGTCACCGGCATGGTGACAATCACAGAATCCTTTGACTCCTTTTGTGCAGTGGAAGTTTTATCCTCCTGATCACTGTTTCCAGTACCGGATCCCTGGGTACAGCCTGTGCACAGAGAAAAAGCCAGCAGCAAAATGCTGACCAAAATTCTTTTTTTTCTTTGTTTCTTTTGCATAATATCCTCCCAACTCATAATATAATCCAGTATAGCAACGATACTTTTCTATCACAAGCCCCTCCGGGGGATACCAGTATATGCGTTAAAACAGTAATGCGGATACCAGCGGTATAGTAATAACGGATAAAATAGTCGTCAGGGCAACTCCCCTTGAAACTGTTTCTCCGCTTCCCTGATACTGCTGTGCCAGCATGGCTGTCATACTTCCGGCAGGTGTTGCCAATATAATCATACAGACACCGCAAAGGATCTCATTGGAAACAAAGCAACGAATCAAAGCTGTCCCAATCAACGGAATAATTACCAGCTTTACTGCAGCGAAAAGCAGCATCCGCAGATCCAGGAACAACTCTTTGATATGGATATTGGCCAGAGACATACCGATCACCATCATGCTGAGAGGGGCGGTCAGATTGCTGAGTCCCTGTACTGTGGTTTTGAAAAAGGCTGGCGTAGGAACCTGAGTCAGATACAATACGGTGGCCAGAATACTGGCCAAAATGCCGGTATTGAGAAGATTACTGAGTCTCAGAGGTTCCTTCTCTGCTGTATCACCTTTTACCATCCGCACACCATAGGTATAGAAGAGAAGATTATATGGCAGCGTGAAAATGGCCGCATACAGAAGCGCACTGCTTCCATAAATCGCTGAAATAACCGGAAATCCCATGAATCCAATGTTATTAAAAACGGTCATTAGCCGATAAAAGCATCTTTCCTTCTCCGGAATACCAATTATAACCGGAACAACCTGGGCCAGCAGCAGCAAAGCAGCATATATGACCGCGGCAATCAATACCGTAAGAAGCAGCTGAGAGCCACGGATTTCCCCATCACCGTTGACGGCAGATGAAAGAATCATCGCCGGATTGGCGATATTCAGAACCAGCCAGGAAATCTGCTTTCCCGTATGGGCATCCAGCTTTCCAAGGCGACACGCTATATATCCCAGCAGCATATAAATAAAAAGTATGGTCATTTGTTGCAATAACAACATATCTACACCCCTTACAGTTCTCTGGAATCCAGTACGATTGTAAATGGCCCGTCATTTAACAGATCCACCTTCATATCCGCACCAAACTGTCCTTTTTCTACTATAGGAATGATTTTTTTACATTCGGAAATAATATATTCATACATGGCATTTGCCATGTCCGGCGCTCCTGCATCAGTAAAGCCTGGCCGGTACCCCTTTTTACAGTTGGCATACAGCGTAAACTGTGATACCAGCAGAAGTTCTCCGCCAACATCAGAAAGAGACAGATTCGTCTTCCCATTCTCATCTTCAAAAATACGGAGTCCGGTCATTTTTTTTACCATTTTATCCGCAATTTCTTTGGTATCGTCCTGTGCAACCCCGATTAAAACCAGAAATCCTTTCCCGATTTTCCCAATTTCTGCCCCGTCTACCTTTACAGAGGCATGCGCCACGCGCTGAATCACAAATTTCATTTTCCTTTCCTCCTCATTGATCATTCGACGCATTTAATTATAGCAAAAAGCCTTCCAAAAAACTATTGCAATCTGAAAAAAGATTCGCTATCATGATAGCGGATCCTACACTACAAGAAAAACACAGACAGGAGCAACCGGATATGAAATTACAGCAATTATTAAGCTATACCAGACGCGCAGTAGACGAATACAGCATGATTCAGGAGGGCGATCATATTGCCGTCGGCATTTCCGGCGGTAAAGACAGCCTGACCCTCCTGTACGCCCTGCAGGGATTACGCAGGTTTTATCCAAATCATTTTCAGCTCAGTGCCGTTACAGTGGATCTGGGCTATGAGAAATTCAGTACAGAACCGATTGCAAAGCTCTGCGCTGAACTGGATGTTCCTTATACCGTAATAAAAACGGATATTGCGCATATCCTTTTTGAAGAACGCAAAGAAACAAATCCCTGTTCTCTTTGTGCCAAGATGCGGAAAGGCGCGCTCAATGAAGCCATTCTGGAACTGGGATGCAATAAGGTCGCCTATGGTCACCATAAAGATGATATCATCGAAACCATGCTGCTTTCTATGATCTTTGAAGGAAGATTTCATTCCTTTTCACCGAAGACCTTTCTGGACCGCCGGGAAATCACTGTGATCCGTCCCATGATGTTTATTAATGAAGCGGATATTATAGGATTTGCCAGAAAATACGAATTACCGGTCTCCAAGAGCCGTTGTCCGATTGATGGTTTTACCAAGAGACAGTATGCTAAGGAATTATTGCATCAGATCAATACAGAGAATCCGGGAGCAAAAGAACGAATGTTTACGGCCATTCTGAATGGAAACATCAGTGGATGGCCGGAACGGAATCCGCATCCAAGAGGATAGCAGAAAAAGC
>DNJM01000100.1:15111-15845 GCA_003489085.1 Lachnospiraceae bacterium | reverse complement strand
AGTTAATTATTATGGAAGTTCACAATAATAGTTGATTTTCCCACTCCATTTATTCCAATCAATGCAAACCTTTTGCTTCCCTCCATCTTAAAGCTGCAGTTTTTTAGAATATACTTCTCTGTTCCAGGATACTTAAAACTCACATTGTAAAATTCAATAGTATTTATTGTATCTAATGTTCTGTGGCCATAGTCCGCCCTTTGCGTAATCGAAAGATTTTGTAGCTCTTGGAAATCTTTTACATAACCTAATTCCTTAGAAATTTTGCCAAATGCATCTCCAAACGCTCTTGAAACCATATTGGACAAGTTAAATGTCGCATTTACAAATGCAATCATAAATCCAATGGTTACGGTTCCACTTTTAACCGGTCCTATCAGAATGATAATAATAGCAAAGGATATGATATACAGTACAACGCTTGCAGCTTTTTGTTGCATAAAAACGATTCTATCCAGCTTTGCCTGTTGCTTGATCAGTCTGGTTGATTTGTTTTTCCATCTGTCGTTAATTTGTTTGAAAAAGGAAAACAATATTCGTTCGTCCGCAAACTCTTTATCCATTAGCATGCTATCATAATAGTTTATTTCCCTCTTCTGACTGGCATTCTCTACTTCCAAATTGTATACACGTTGACCACCCTTTTTTGCGATTACTGCAATCACTATAGAAGCCGCTATTATTATAAATGACTGCATTCCAATCTGACTGAAGAGTAATATAAATAGGCTACC
>DNJM01000100.1:14417-14840 GCA_003489085.1 Lachnospiraceae bacterium | reverse complement strand
TGAGTATTTCAGCAAAAGCAAGATGTTTTTTATAAGCGTTGAAAGATGCATCTCCGGTCTCTTGAAAACTCTCGCTATCAGGTCTTGATTAACTTTTGCTTCCAGCTTGTCAAAAGCCATATTCTCTACAGCCGAGAACATTTTTTTATAGACGTTCTTTCTAATACTTTCCCTATTAACAACGTAAAGATATTTACTTACAATGGCAACCAACCATTCTAGTAAAAGGACCAAAGCGACCAAAAGATATGAAATTGTGATATCTTGCATATTCGCTGTGTTACGGAAGGCTACCAAACGATTAATAAAGTCTTCTTCAACCTTTACGAGTATTCCGGGTAGCAAACCACTAACTATCGTTAAAGCAAACAATAAAATTGTGCTGAATGCTGCAATACTAAATATCAGTTTTACTGCAAAGAA
>DNJM01000100.1:9424-14106 GCA_003489085.1 Lachnospiraceae bacterium | reverse complement strand
TTCTTGTATTTACGTTTCATTTATTTTTCTCCGATAATAGCACATTGATTTACCAGATTCTTAATCGCATTCACTCTTTTTGCGTTATTGTATTGCATTTCAGGATTTAACATAAACTCTAATTCTGGAATTAGTACTTTTACGCAATTCACATTAAGCTTCCGCTGGCTGATATCGACCACGATTATTTCATGTACTTCTGTTGCGAGTTCCTTCTTTAGGTATTCCAGTTCGTTTTCAGTCTCTATTACTGGAATATCACTAAGCTTAACAAATTTTTTGTCAAACGGAAATATATGCTCCAAATCAAATGTTGGATGGTAGATTTCCCCTTCCTCCATGTCATGATTTCTGTACTTCTCGAACCACAGAGCTGCTGATTGCTCACATTCTGTCAGTGCTCTTCTCGTTGCTGTAACAGGATCTAAACTGCATCCAATCCCAGCCACCTTATAGTCACCAAAACCCGGCATGTTCTCATAGGTAACCAACACAGGATAAACGTTAAAAGGTGAGGTTAGTAATCTAACTGTACATTTTATTCCTTGTCTGCAGGAAGCGGTGGAACNNAATGATAGCGGAAGCCAACGAATACATGTTGGATGCCTTGAATAAAAAGCAGGATGATGACGATCATCCAAAGCCGCCATCGGGAGGAGGAAGCTATTCATCAGATACCCATGCGGAAGAAGCGACTGAAAACGAAGGTACATTGATTCTGGATGCCATCTGTGCTCCTGCAAATATCAGATATCCGCAGGATGTTTCTTTACTGAACGAGGCAAGAGAAAAACTGGAAGCCATCATTTACAGATTCCATAAAGCATACGGTCTGCCGCTGCCACGTCGCTATCGCAGGAAAGCCAGGAAAGATTATCTGGCATTTGCCAAGTGCAAAAAACGTACCGTAAAGAAGATCCGCAGGGCTTTGCGTCAGCAGCTGCAATACGTCAGACGTGATATGGGATATCTGGAAGACTTTATGTCAGAAGGATATGCGCCAACCAGCAAGGAAATCCCACTACTGCAGACCATCTTCCAGTTATATGAGCAACAGCAGTACATGTTTGAAAACAAAGTGCATTCTGTTGACAACAGAATTGTAAGCATAACCCAGCCATGGCTGAGGCCAATTGTTCGGGGAAAGTTGAATGTGCCGGTTGAATTCAGAGCAAAGCTTGATGTCAGCCTCGATTCACAAGGTTATGCAAGGCTCGAAAAAATATCCTTCGAAGCCTATAATGAAAGCACTTGTCTGCAGGAAGCGGTGGAACGTTTCAAGACTCGAACCGGTCATTATCCGGAAAGAATCCTTGCAGATCAGATATACAGGACCAGAGATAACAGAAGCTTCTGTAAATCAAAAGGCATCCGCCTTTCCGGTCCCAAGCTTGGGAGACCAAGCGCAGAAACAATCAAATCAGATAAAAAGACTGAATATCAGGATAATACAGATAGAATAGAAGTGGAACGCGAGTTTAGCCTTGAGAAACGTTGCTACGGTCTGGGCAAGCTCGTTAACAAACTGGAGGAGACCCAACTTACATCTATTGCATTATCTGTATTCGTTGCGAATCTCTTTAAGATCCAGCGACGAATACTTTATGCATTTTTTTATCTGTTTGAAATTTTTACGGAGTATTCTGCTGAGTTAAGTCTGAAAATGGCTTAATCAGCAGACACTAACTAAGAACTCAAGGTATACTTAGTTTTTAATCAACCATATCAAATGGACGCAGGAAGTATTTTCACTATCTGCGTCCATTTTTCTTGAAATATTTACTTCAGTGGGGTTTTCTCTTCTAACCATCTACGGCAGTGCGCACAAGCTCAATTCCGCTTCGCTACATCTCGCTTGACGGGCATACGCCCTATGAATAAAACAAGAGATCATCCTCCTTTTATGCAAGCATAAGGAGTCCTGTCTCTTGTTTTATTCGCACTGTCTATTTCATAACAATATTTACGATCTTCTTCGGTACATAAATTTCCTTGATGATGTTTCCGGTCAGTTTGTCTTTGATGACTTCCTTGCCGGCAGCAATTGCATCCTCTTTCGAAATATCCACAGAGATTGTTACGGTTCCCCTGGTCTTACCATTGATCTGTACCGGAATCTCGATCTCATCGTCCTTCATAGCTTCTTCATCATAGGTCGGCCATCCTGCATGGAAGACGCTTCCTTCGTTACCAAGCTGCTTCCACATCTCTTCTGCAATATGTGGTGCAAATGGTGCCAGAAGTACGGTCAGGCTGTTCAAGGTCTCTTTATCCATGCCGCCTGCCTTCTTTGCGATCTCAATCAGCTTGTTATTGTATTCCATAAAACCGGAAATAACCGTATTCAGGCTGAAGCTTTCCAGACGTTTTGTGATGTCACAGACCATCCTGTGGCGGGTTTTGATCATTTCCTTTGTTGCCTTAATATCCTTATCCTTGCTGTCCATTACCAGATTCCATACCCGGTTCAGGAAACGATATACACCATCTATTCCTCTGTCATCCCACTCTGCATCCAGCTCCGGCGGTCCTACGAACAGTTCATACATCCGCAGAGAATCGCAGCCATAGTCTCTTACCAGATCATCCGGAGAAACCACGTTTCCTTTGGACTTACTCATCTTGATACCATTCTTACCGGTAATCATACCCTGATTAAACAGCTTTGTAAACGGTTCGTCGAAGTCAATCGCACCGATATCATACAGGAACTTGGTATAAAACCGGGAATACAGAAGGTGCAGAACTGCATGCTCTACGCCGCCGATATACATATCTACCGGAAGCATCTCGTCTGCCTTTTCACGGGATACCAGCTCTTTGTCATTGTGATTATCCACATACCGCAGGAAATACCAGGAAGATCCTGCCCACTGCGGCATGGTATTTGTCTCACGCTTTGCAGGGGCTCCGCAGACCGGACAGGTGGTATTAACCCAGCTGTCGATCGCTGCCAGCGGAGATTCTCCGGTTCCGGTAGGTTCATAGGACTCTACCTCCGGCAGAGTCAGTGGAAGCTGGTCTTCCGGTACCGGTACATTTCCACAATGCGGACAGTGTATAATCGGAATCGGTTCACCCCAGTAACGCTGACGGGAGAATACCCAGTCACGTAATTTGTAATTCACTGTTTTCCGGCCAAAGCCTCTTTCTTCGATCATCAGCGGCGCTTCCTTCTTCAGCACAGAGGATTCCATACCATTCCACTCGCCGGAATTGATCATGGTTCCCACTGCCTCCGTATAAGCCTCTTCCATATTCTCGATTTCCTTGCCGTCCTTTGCAATTACCTGGATGATCGGAATGTTGAATTTCTTTGCAAATGCAAAATCACGGTCATCATGAGCGGGTACGCACATGATCGCTCCGGTACCATAATCTGCCAGTACATAATCAGATAACCAGATCGGAATCCTGGCACCGTTCAACGGATTAACCGCATAACTGCCGGTGAATACGCCGGTCTTTTCTTTATCCTGCATACGATCTACATTAGACTTCATGGAGGCATCATAGATATATTTCTCTACCGCTTCTCTGGTTTCATCTGTTGCCAGCTCTTTTGCCAGTGCATGCTCCGGCGCCAGTACCATAAAGGTTGCCCCATATAAGGTGTCCGGTCTTGTCGTATAGACAGTGATCTTATCCTCCCGGCCGTCTACCTGGAAATCCACTTCCGCACCGTAACTCTTACCGATCCAGTCGGACTGCATCTTTTTCACCTTTTCCGGCCAGTCCAGTTTGTCCAGATCATTTAACAGGCGTTCAGCATATGCTGTAATCTTCAGCATCCACTGACGCAGGTTCTTCTTTGTTACTTCAGCTCCACAGCGTTCACATTTGCCGCCGACTACCTCTTCATTGGCAAGACCTGTTTTACAGGACGGGCACCAGTTGATCGGGAATTCCTTCTCATATGCCAGACCTGCTTTGAACATCTTTACAAATATCCACTGAGTCCATTTATAGAACTCCGGATCCGTTGTATTCACTTCTCTGTCCCAGTCATACAGTGCTGCAATATCATTGATCTGTCTCTTGATATTTGCTACATTCTGTGCCGTTGATTTTGCCGGGTGCACGCCCATCTTAATGGCATAATTCTCTGCCGGAAGGCCGAAAGCGTCCCATCCCATCGGATGAATGATGTAATAACCCTGCAGTAATTTATACCGGCTCCACACATCGGAGATAACATATCCTCTCCAGTGTCCTACATGCAGTCCATTCCCTGACGGATACGGAAACATATCCAGACAATAGTATTTCTGCCTTTTTCCATGTTCATCTTCTTTGATATTCACCGGGTTTTTCTCCCAGTTTTCACGCCACTTTTTTTCAATTGCCTTATGATTATAAGGTGTTGCTGACATGACTCTTCCTCCTTTTTCTGATACATATTTTATAGAAACATATCATACAGTCATTTTCCATGGTATAAATAAAAAAGCCTCCGTCTCTCATTCTGTATAAGAGACGAAAGCTGCTCTGCTTCCGTGGTACCACTCTCATTCATCCGCATACGGCGGATGCACTTAAGGATTCTGTAACGGGAATACCCGCCTCCGACTACCGGAACGCCATTTATAATCTATTGCTGTTCTCTCCATTCACCGGAAGGACTATGAGGCGAGTTCAGAACTTCTGCCTGCTGCCTTGCACCATCCGGCAGCTCTCTGAAA
>DNJM01000100.1:8885-9146 GCA_003489085.1 Lachnospiraceae bacterium | reverse complement strand
GCACCATCCGGCAGCTCTCTGAAAGCACATGCGGTTCCTACTATTCCTCCATAAACGTCTGTATGTGATTCTGTTCTAATAAGTTGTCTTTTATTGTATCATACCGCTCTTATTTGTCAAGCAGTTCCTTGATTTTTCTTTATAGTTGATGTTTTTTACTGTATCTCCCCGCTCTGCATGTCAGAAACATTGCTTTTCCGGGATTGGTCACTTTTCGCAAATTCAAGGTTGTTTTACCCTACTACTTAGTGTATAATATAC
>DNJM01000100.1:0-8705 GCA_003489085.1 Lachnospiraceae bacterium | reverse complement strand
TTAGTGTATAATATACATATCTTTTAAAGAGAACGATAAAACGATAAAGGAGACTTGAATATGGTTAATTTATTAATAGGCCCGAAAGGCAGCGGAAAGACACAGACAATGATTGAGCTTGCAAACAAAGCCGTAAAGGAATGCAATGGCAATGTCGTATTTATCAAAAAGAGCCACCACGATACATACAGTTTAGCTTTTGATATCCGTGCAGTATGCATGGATGATTATCCGAAAATCAGCGGTACGGATTCCTATCTTGGATTCATTTATGGTATGTTAAGTGCTAATCATGATATTGAGTCTGTTTTCATTGATGGGTTGTTAAAGCACTCCGGTATTTCCGAAGAAGATGTGCCGGCATTTATTGAAGAATTAAAGAAAATTTCTAAAAATAACAACGTAGATTTCTGCGTAAGCTTAAGTGCATCCAAGGATCACCTTGCTTCCGTTGATATGACAGACTGCCAGATTCTGAACTAATCGTTCTATCGTAACGTAAATCTTTCCTTTCTCAGGAATATATACGCAGTAACAGGGAGTACCGCTGCTGACCAATTTGGGTTATCATGCGGGACTCCCTTATTTTTATTGTCAAAAAGACTCTATGCAGAAGATTTCTCAACCACATAGAGTCGCTTTATTTCACTATTTCACCATGCACTAAATGAACAGCTGAATGATCAGCATAACCGCGCTGAAGCCAGCTGTAATTCCCATCAGCGGCATAATGAATTTAAGCCACTTATCATACGTTACATCCACCATTGCAAGTGTTGCCAGAATCAGTCCGGTCGGTGTAATAAAGGAAATCAGTCCCAGTCCATACGCATATGCGGAAACAATGGCTGCCCTTGAAACACCTACAGTATCCGCAAGCGGCGCCATAATCGGGATGGACAATACGGCAAGTCCTGAAGAAGAAGAGATAAAGAATCCCAAGACGATGAATACCAGCATCATCAGAATAATGAATACGACCGGATTCATTCCGCTGATAGCTCCGGAGAAGAACTCCAGAATCGTATCGGATACCATACCATTTTCAAGAATAATATTAATTCCGCGTGCCACACCAACAACGAGTGCTACACTCATCAGATCAGCTGCTCCGCCGATAAACTGATCCATGAAATTCTTTTCCCCGATTCCGGAAGTAAAGGCAAGAAGGATTGCACATGCCAGGAACAGGGCTGTCATATTATCAAACCACCATCCCTTTGCTACCAGTCCCCATACCAGAACGCAGAAGGAAATTCCGAATACTGCGAGCGAAAGCTTCATTTTGCCGGTAAATTCCGGCACATCACCCTGATGACCGAATTTCTTCATATGATACTCATACTGATCATAGCAGACGGATTTTTTCGGATCTGCTTTTACCATTTTCGCATAACGCAAAATGTACACCAATGTAATCACAACGCCAAGTACAAGTGCGACTGTACGGATGCCCATTCCCTCCGCCAGACTGATTCCTGCTGCATTGGATGCATTTCCCACAGAAAATGGATTGATCGTCGGGAACATCGTTCCGATGGAAGACCCCATATAAATGGCTGCAATACACACCATAACATCATATCCGGCTGCCAGAAAGACCGGAACCAGAATCGGATACAGCGCAATCGTCTCCTCTGCCAGACCGAAGGTCGTGCCGCCGGCTGCAATGATGATCGTAATCAAAATAATCAGAATATATTCTTTTCCTTTTGTTACTTTGGATAACACGGCAATTGCTGCATTAAATGCACCCATATAGTTCAACACACCGATACAGCCGCCAAGAATGAAGATAAAGAGAATGATATCGATGGTATCATAAATTCCACTGATCGGTGCCAGCAAAATCTCAAAGATGCCCTGTGGTGTCTGCTCTACTCTCTGATAGGTTCCGGGTACGGCAATCGGTTTGCTGATGCTTCCATCCAGAAATTTATCTAGATTACCGGTTACGCCAAGTTGATCCAGGGATTCCTGTGTTGGTTCCATCTCGGTAATCTCACCGTCCGGTGTGGTCACCTCAAACATGTCGCTTTGTGCATTATAGGTTAATTTGGAATACAATCCCGCAGGTACGACCGCTGTCATGATGGCTGCAAAAACCAGAACAATAAAAAGCACTGTAAGGGCCGTCGGGAACGATAGCTTTTTCTTCTTCTTTTCCATTTTATTTACTCATCCTTTTCTTTTACTCGTTTGCAAATATTTTAACCAGTTCTACGATCATCTTTACCGCCGCTTCCATTCCTTCTACGGTCACATGCTCCATCGGTCCATGATACCCATGCCCGCCTGTACCAAGATTCGGACAGGGAAGTCCTTTGAAGGAAAAACGGCATCCATCCGTACCGCCGCGGATCGGAGAAATATCTTCCGGCACACCTGCCGCTTCACAGGCTTTTCTTGCATAATCGATTAAATACATATTTTCACGAATGATACATTCCATATTTTTGTATTCATCCTTCAGTTCCAGGGTAACCGTACCTTCTCCCCAGATTTCATTCAGACTTTTCTCGATATGGCGCAGGGTTTTCTTTCTTGCCTGAAAGCTGCTTTCATCGTGGTCACGAATGATGTATTCGGATACTGCATGTCCCTCATCACCGTGAATACTCAGCAGATGATAAAATCCTTCATAGCCCTCCGTATATCTTGGCGTCTCATATTTCGGAAGCATATGATTAATATCTGCAGCAATTAAAACCGCATTAATCATGACATCCTTTGCTGATCCCGGATGTACACTCTTTCCCTGAATCTCGAATCTCGCTTCGCATGCATTAAAATTCTGATACTGGATCTCTCCTTCACCGTCTCCATCCAGCGTATAGGCCACTTCCGCATCGAATTTTTCAAAGTCAAAATGATCGGCACCATTTCCGCATTCTTCATCCGGTGTAAATGCTACACTGATCTGTCCATGTGGAATATTTTCATCCCGAAGGATCTGAATCAGCTGCATTATCTCTGCAATTCCTGCTTTGTCATCCACACCCAGGAGTGTATTTCCATCGGATGTAATCAGAGTACGTCCTTTACATTGCTTCAGATGTGGAAAATCTTTGGTACTTAGTATCCTCCCACTGTTTCCAAGCGGCAGATCCTCACCATTATAATCCGGTGTGCAGACCGGTCTGATCTCACCTTCACAGAATTCCGGAACCGTATCCATATGTGCGATGAACCCTATTTTCTTCTTTCCTTCATAGCCGTGGGTTGCCGGTATGATACCGTATACGAAGCATTTCTCATCCAGCTGTGCATTTGTGGCGCCTAATTCTTTTAACTCTTCCACAAGAATCCTGGCCAGATCAAACTGACAGCTGCTTGTCGGCACTGACTCACTATGCTCATCACACGGTGTTTTCACTGCTACGTATTTCAGCAATCTTTCTTCTACTTTCATCGTCCATCCTCCTCTGTTTGTCATTATATGCATTTTATGCCTTTTTATGAAATCAGGCAAATTTTTTCCATTTTCTTGACACGAAAATTTCCCGTGTGATATTATATGTTTAATCAAAAAAATGGTTTAAATGATGGGCTTTTTTAGAAACAAGGATTATTTTGTACAAATTCAATAAAAAAATTGATTTTTAGGAAAGAAAACTGGTATGAATATAGATAAAACAGTCGGAAACAACATTCGAAAATATCGCACAGCATATAACATGACTTTGAAAGAGCTATCGGAAAAGCTGCATAAAAGTATATCCACAGTTTCAAAATACGAAAAAGGGGATATTTCTCTTGATCTGCCTACATTTATAGAACTGGCACGCATTCTTAATGTCTCGCCGGAGCTGCTGCTGGGAGACGAAGCTGCTTCCGTCAAAAAGGAGCATTCCTATTCCGCTGCTTCCACCAGACTTTATATGTATACCTATGACAGCCAGAATAAATGTGTGGTTCAAAGTGTCATTGAACAGTACCCTTCCACCACGCAAAGCAACCTGTACCGGGCACAGCTTTTTAACGATGTAGAAGATACGGGGAATCCCGGAAACTGCGGCGGACTATACGTAGGGGAATATATGAAAGAAGGATTTATCGGAACCTATATCCTCCGCAATCAGATTTCTTCGTCAGAGCACGTTATGATTTCCTGTGTGACCAACCTGGTCAACCCGAATCAGCAGCTTGGACTGGTATCCGGTCTTTCAAACTACACCATGCTTCCGGTCACCTTTAAGGCTATTCTCTCGAGTACAGAAATGACGAATAAGGAAATGCTGTCCAACGCACTCCTTTTTTCAAAAGAAGATTTTAAGATGATGAAAAAGATCAATTATCTGACCATACAGAATCCCAGATAAAAAAAGACAGAACCGCTCCCTTGGTTCTGTCTTTTTTCTATTCCTGCTCTGCCAGCTTCCCGGTATACAGCTGGTAGTATTTTCCTTTCTTTTCAATCAGCTGGTCATGGGTACCGCGCTCAATGATCCTGCCCTGCTCCAGCACCATAATGCAGTCTGCATTCCGTACCGTAGACAGACGATGGGCAATCACAAACGTAGTTCTTCCATTCATCAGCCGATCCATTCCCTCCTGTACCAGAATCTCCGTTCTGGTATCGATCGAGGAAGTCGCTTCATCCAGTATCAGTACCGGAGGATCCGCCACCGCCGCTCTGGCAATGGCAAGCAGCTGCTTCTGCCCCTGGCTTAGGTTCGCCCCGTCGCCGGTCAGCATCGTCTGATAGCCCTGCGGCAGCCGGGTAATGAAGCCGTCCGCATTGGCAAGCCTTGCCGCTTTTATACATTCGTCATCCGTTGCATCCAGACGTCCATATCGGATATTTTCCATAACGGTTCCGGTGAACAGATGCGTATCCTGCAGAACCACGCCAAGCGATCTCCGCAGGTCGGCTTTTCGAATCTTGTTGATATTGATATTATCATATCGGATCTTCCCATCCTGGATATCGTAGAACCGGTTGATCAGGTTGGTAATTGTCGTCTTCCCTGCTCCGGTACTGCCGACAAAGGCAATCTTCTGCCCCGGCGTTGCATATAATTCGATGTTATGCAGAACCATTTTATTTTCATTGTAACCGAAATCCACATCATGGAATGTGACGTCTCCCTCGAGTTTTTTATAGGTAACCGTTCCTTCTGCCTTATGCGGATGCCGCCACGCCCATACGCCTGTACGGGATACGCTTTCTGCGATGGATCCATCTTCCTGTTCCACTGCGTTGACCAGCTCCACATAGCCCTGATCCTCTTCCGGCTTTTCATCCATCATCCGGAACACTCTTCCGGCGCCGGCCATCGCCATCACAATGCTGTTCATCTGCTGGCTGATCTGCGTCACCGGCTGTGTAAAGTTCTTATTCAATGTCAGGAAGGAAACCAGTGTTCCCAGCGTCAGTCCTCCCACACCGTACAGAGCCAGCAGGGCTCCCAGAATCGCACACAGTACATAGCTGATATTTCCCAGATTTCCATTGACCGGCATCATAATATTGGCAAACCCATTTGCATTTTTCGCGCTTTCCCGCAGATTTTCATTGATATTCCGGAACTCCTGCAGCGCTGTTTCTTCGTGGCAGAATACTTTAACCACCTTCTGCCCTTCCATCATCTCTTCAATAAACCCGTTTACAATTCCCAGATTCTTCTGCTGCTCCCGGAAATACAGTCCCGCTTTGCCGCCGAGCTTTCCGGAGACGAAGGTCATGACTCCGATCATCATAAGTGTCAGCAGCGTCATCGGAAGATTCAGCACAATCATACTGATGAATGTCACCACTGCCGTTACGGAAGAGTTGATGACCTGCGGAATACTCTGGCCGATCATCTGGCGCAGCGTATCGACATCATTCGTATAAACAGACATAATATCTCCATGTGCATGCGTATCAAAATACCGGATCGGCAGGGACTCCATATGAGTAAACAGCTCCACTCTGAGCTTCTTCATGGTTCCCTGGCTGATATTCACCATGATCCGGTTATAGGTATAGGCACATACAATGCCTGCACAATATACAGCTGCCAGCCCCAAAAGCGCAGACCTCAGTCCGGAGAAATCCGTAGATCCGCTGCGGATCATCGGCAGGATATAATCATCAATCAGTGACTGCAGAAACAGTGTTCCGCGCAATGTCGTCAGTGAAACGATCAATATGCAGATAACCACTGCTGTAAAAGCAGCCTTATAATTTCCCAGCATATATTTTAAAAGACATCCCATAATTTTCAGATCCTGGCGTCCCATTTTCTTTCCCGGCACTGCCGGACCTCTTCTTCCATTCATTCCTGCCATCCCTACTTCGCCTCTCTTTCCATCGGCTGATCAAAGTCACCGCCGCCCTTTACCTGGGATTCGTAGATTTCCCGGTAAATAGCATTTGTCTCAAGCAGCTTCTCATGGGTATCAAAGCCATCGATACAGCCATCCTCCAGCACCAGAATGCGGTCTGCATCCTGCACGCTGGATATCCGCTGTGCAATAATCAGCTTGGTTACACCCGGAATCCGCTTTGCAAATGCTTCCCGGATCCTGGCATCTGTCGCCGTATCTACCGCACTGGTGGAATCATCGAGTATCAATACCTTAGGCTTCTTCAGCAACGCTCTGGCGATACACAGACGCTGCTTCTGCCCTCCGGAAACATTGGTACCGCCCTGCTCAATATACGTATGATAGCCATCCGGCATCTGAGAAATAAATTCATCGGCACAGGCCTGTATACAGGCTTCTCTACATTCCTCTTCCGTGGCATTCTCATCCCCCCAGCGAAGGTTATCCAGAATGGTGCCGGAAAAGAGTACATTCTTCTGCAAAACAACAGCAACCTGATCCCGCAGCGCTTTCATATCATATGTACGGACATCCCTTCCGCCCACCGATACGCTGCCGCCCGTCACATCATACAGACGGCTGATCAGATTCACCAGACTGGACTTCCCGCAGCCGGTTCCTCCAATGATGCCAATGGTTTCACCCGATGCAATATGCAGATGAATATCCCGCAGTGTTTCCTTTTTTCCGCCCTGCCGGTAGGAAAAATTCACATGATCAAAGTCGATCCTTCCGTCGGTTACCTCTGTCACCGCCTGCTCGGGATTCACCAGATCCGGCTGTTCATTCAGCACTTCGGCAATTCGTCTGCCGCTTGCTGTACTCATCGTTACCATAACAAATATCATACTCAGCATCATAAGGGACATCATGATTCCCATTACATAGCTGAACATGGACGTCAGCTCTCCTGTCGTGAGATCCCCTGCCACAATCAGCTTGGCACCCAGCCAGGAAAGGCCCAGAATACATCCGTAGACAACCGTCATCATCACAGGATTATTAAATGCCAGAATACTTTCCGCCTTTACGGAAAGCCGATAGAGAATATCTGCTGCGGCAATGAATTTCTGATTTTCCCGTTCTTCCCTGACATATGACTTCACCACACGGATTGCGGAAACATTTTCCTGTACACTTGCATTTAAAGCATCATACTTTTCGAATACCTGATCAAAAATCGGAGATACCTTAAAAATAATAGAAAACAGAATGACGCCCAGAACTGCTACCGCTGCCACAAAAATCAGGCTAAGCCGGGCATTGATCAGAAAGCACATAAGCATACTGCAGATCAATGTCATAGGCGCCCGGACGGCAATTCGCAGAATCATCTGATAAGCATTCTGCACATTGGTCACATCCGTCGTCATACGGGTAACCAATCCAGCCGTACTGTATTTATCAATGTTAGAAAAAGAAAAGCGCTGTATATTTTCATACATGCCCTCCCGAAGATTACAGGCAAATCCAGATGAGGCACTGGCCGCATATCTCCCCGCCAGAATACCAAACAGCAGACTGAACATAGCGATCACGATCATCTGTCCGCCGTATTGAAATACCTTCTGCAGATTTCCTGCCTCGATCCCTTTATCAATCAATGCTGCCATGCTGAAGGGAATCAGTACTTCCATCACCACTTCCAGTGCTGCAAAAAGCGGCGTCAGCAGGGAGTCCTTTTTATATTGGCCTACCCGTCCAAGCAGTGTTTTTATCATAGCATTATCCTCCTTACACAATAAAAATAGAAACGGTGCCAAATCCTGTTTCTTATCTCTTAGTGTTACATATTTTATGTTGAAAATGAAATACAAAAATGTTATTATTAATAAAAATTTTTAATTAATCAGGAGGTTCTATGAATACTGTACAACTAGAATGCTTTCTGGCAGTGGCTGATCATCTGAACTTTGCCCGTGCAGCGGAAAGGCTGCATATTTCCCAGCCGGCTGTAACACATCAGATCCGCTCTCTGGAATCCGAATTAAATGTCCAGCTGTTCCGCCGTACCACCCGTGCCGTTGAGCTTACAGATACCGGATGGAATTTTCTTGCAGATGCGGAAACGATTCTGAAAATGATGCACGGCGCAGCCTCCCGTATTTCAGAATCCGAACAAACCGCCATTCACTATTTCGGAATCGGCGCCCACCGGCTGCTGGAGCCCCGTTTTCTTCCTCCGCTCCTGTCTGAACTGACCCAGTCCTGCCCCTCTGTGCATCCGCTGGTAAAGCTGCTGCCGCACCCGGTTCTTGAGAATATGCTTTCCGAAGAATCCATCGAAGTACTGTTCGGCTTCCAGGAACCACAGCCGGTCAAAAAACCGCTCATCTTTCAGGAACTGGGAGAGTTTCCGACCGCATGTGTCATTTCTCCCCATCATCCGC
>DNJM01000048.1:603-2854 GCA_003489085.1 Lachnospiraceae bacterium | reverse complement strand
AAATGAAGTAAGGAATCCTTCGTCAAACTTACCAAAACTGACAAAGAGGATTGATTATTATGCGCAATAAATGTATAATAATGCAAAAAATAAATTCATGGGAAACGGAAAGGGATAGAAATTATATGATAAAAGTAGGAATTATTGGAGCGACTGGTTACGCCGGAGGTGAATTGGTAAGAATTCTACAATTGCATAAAAATGCAGAAATAAAGTGGTATGGTTCCAGAAGCAACAAAGGGCAGCCATATGCAGGAATTTACCAGAATTTTTTTAAAATCGTTGCTGCCGACTGCATGGATGAAAATATGGAAACACTGGCAGCGGAGGTGGATGTCATTTTTACGGCTACTCCACAGGGCTTTTGCAGTCATGCATTAAATGAAACGATTCTGCAGCAGGCGAAGATCATTGATTTAAGCGCTGATTTCCGTCTGAAGGATGTAAATATTTACGAAAAATGGTATGAACTTACACACCCTTGTCCGCAATATCTGGAAGAAGCTGTCTATGGATTATGTGAACTGAACCGGGAACAGATCAAAGGTGCAAGGCTTCTGGCGAATCCGGGCTGCTATCCAACCTGTTCCATCCTTTCCTTATACCCACTGGCAAAGGAAGGACTGATTGATATGAATACAGTGATCATTGATGCAAAGTCCGGAACCTCCGGTGCCGGCAGGAGTGCAAAAACGGATAACCTGTTCTGCGAAGTCAATGAAAATATCAAGGCATATAAGGTGGCAGGCCATCGGCACACACCGGAAATCGAAGAACAGCTGTCGATCGCTTCCGGGGAACCGGTTGTACTGAATTTCACACCGCATCTGGTACCGATGAACAGAGGAATTCTGATTACGGCGTATGCTTCTTTGAAGAGGGAAGTTTCTTATAAAGAGGTGAAGGCTGTATATGATTCTTATTATGAAAAAGAAGCCTTTGTCCGGGTATTGGAAAAGGATGTTTTCCCGCAGACCAGATGGGTAGAGGGCAGCAATTTTGTGGATGTGAATTTTAAGATTGACCCGCGTACGAAGCGCATTATTGTGATGGGGGCTATGGATAATCTGGTGAAGGGTGCCGCAGGGCAGGCAGTACAGAATATGAATCTGATGTTTGGACTTCCGGAGACCGAAGGACTTCAGATGCTTCCGGTATTTCCGTAGAACAACAGGAAAATGAGGTGAAGGCAAATGGAAATACGGGTAATGAAAGAGGCGGACTACGATCAGGTCAATCAGCTGTGGCATCAGATTAAGGGATTTGGTATCCGCAGCATCGATGATTCCAGAGAGAGCATTGGGCGTTTCCTAAGAAGAAATGCAACGACCAGTATCGTGGCAGAAGAGCAGGGCGAAATCATCGGAAGCATTCTATGCGGGCACGACGGCCGGACCGGTTATTTCTACCATGTCTGTGTGAAGCCGGAGCATCGTAGGAAAGGAATCGGTAAGGCGATGGTCGGTATGGCCATGAATGCATTGCGGGAAGAGCATATCAATAAGGCGGCGCTGATTGCCTTTACGAAAAATGATATTGGAAATGCCTTCTGGAAACAGATCGGTTGGGAGAAACGGCAGGATCTGAATTATTATGAATTTACATTAAATGAAGCCAATATTACGGCATTTATCGAACAATAGCAAGAATATATGACAGGAGGAAAAGAATATGGTGAAAGTAATAGCAGGCGGTGTCACGGCACCAAAGGGGTTTCAGGCAGCATCCTGTGCGGCAGGAATCAAGTATCAGGGAAGAACTGACATGGCAATGATCTACAGCGAGGCCCCCTGCAGTACAGCAGGAACATTTACGACGAATGTGGTCAAGGCAGCTCCGGTAAAATGGGATCAGCAGGTATTGGAAACCGGAAGTAAGGTGCAGGCAGTCATTGTGAATTCAGGTATTGCGAATGCGTGTACCGGTGCGGAAGGCTATGGGTATTGTAAGGAAACAGCAGAAGCAGCGGCAGTCGCATTGGGAATAGCAGCGGATCAGGTAGTGATCGGATCTACCGGTGTGATCGGAATGCAGCTTCCGATAGAGAAATTAAAAGCAGGTGTGAAGCAGATGGCAGAAAGCAAATCCGGAACCATCGAAGCCGGGACCGGGGCGGCGATGGCGATTAAGACAACGGATACCTGTGAGAAGCAGATTGCTGTACAGTGCGATATCAGCGGAACAACCGTCACCATTGGAGCAATGGCAAAGGGCTCTGGGATGATCCATCCGAATATGTGTACCATGCTTG
>DNJM01000048.1:0-299 GCA_003489085.1 Lachnospiraceae bacterium | reverse complement strand
ATCCGAATATGTGTACCATGCTTGCCTTTGTAACGACGGATGCAGTGATTTCAGCAGAAACACTGCAGAAGGCACTCAGTGAGGATGTGAATGATACCTATAATATGATTTCCGTAGACGGAGATACTTCTACCAACGATACAGTGCTTCTGCTGGCAAATGGAACAGCCGGCAATCCGGTAATCCAGGCCGGAACTGAAGACTATGCAGCTTTTACAGAAGCGCTTCATGTAGTAAATGAATTTCTGGCGAAGAAAATTGCAGGAGACGGGGAAGGAGCGACTGCTCTTCTGGAGGTA
>DNJM01000182.1:933-5807 GCA_003489085.1 Lachnospiraceae bacterium | reverse complement strand
GACATATCACCAAATTGCTTTCTACCGGAAGTATTGACAGAATCTCAAAAACTAATCAGCTGAAGGTGCTGCATAACAATAATTGAAAAAGCGTCCGGGTCTGCCGTATCCTTTCCGATACGGTAAGACCCGAACGCCCTGATTCCATCTGTTTTTAAATTTCATTTTCATCCGGAATAATCACTGCCGCTACAAGATAAGCAAGAATTCCGCTTCCCGTACACCCGAACAGCACGAATGCCAGCCGTATCAAGGTCGGATCAATATGAAAATACTCCGCTACACCTCCGCATACACCGCAGATCATGCGGCTGTTTCTGGAACGATATAATCTCTTATCTGCCATTTATGAACTCCTCCTATTCTTTAAAATCGATTGTTACATCACCGATACCACACTCTACCTCCAGCTCCCACTGGCCATGATGGTTTCCATTTACCTCTTTACCAAGGCCATGATATTCCCTGCTGCCAACTCTGGTATGCCCGATTCCGCAGGAAATCTCCTCCTGATAATCTGTTTCAGCTCCGCCGATCATCAGCTGAACACTTCCGATTCCACAATCAATACTGATATCTCCCATCGCTGCACATTCTGCTTCGATCGTTCCGGTTCCGCACTGCATCTCCAGCTCATAGGCTTCAATCCCACGTACAACAGCTTCCCCGACACCTGTCTCGATTTCAATCGTACTGCCATACAGTTCATCCGCCTGCAGGATTCCGGCACCAACCTTCAGACTGATCTCTTCCATACTGCCCTGCGGCAGCATTACCGTAACCCTTCCTGCCTCTTCATCCTTTAATCCATTCTCCTTCCAGACCTTCTTCGAGGTCCGGATGCAGAATGTTTCCCCGTCCACATAACTGCGGAACTGTAACTCCGGATTCAGGTTCTCCGCTTCTACCCGGATCGTATCTCCATCATAATATTGAATATACAGTTCTCCGCCTGCCATCTCCAGATCCAGTTCTCTGGCGTGCGGATAATCCTTTGTAAAAGTACCGCTTACCGCTTCCTGATTCCGCACTGCATCATCATCCCAGTCATCGTCCCAGTCGTACATGAGGCTATAGCTGTCCGTAATGCCGATCCCATAAGGATAGACTGCCTTGAGCTTCTCCCGGCTAAATCCCATTCCCAGCGATACCAGGCACAGGAACACACCCGCCAGAAAGACGCTTCCGCAGATCATCCAGAATCTTTTCCATCCCTTTTTCATCTACTGCACCGCCCTTCTGTGAAACGGCCTTCTTAAGAGATCGACCACCCAGCGGATGACCGCAGGTACGACCAGCATACACACCTTCACAAATACTACGGTTCCGATCACACCCAGCACACCCAATATCAGGCCGCCGCCCATCAGCATAAAACCTACCGGAAGGCTCGCTGTCAGTTTCACAAGTCCGCAGATAAAAAGCACGACTCCGGAAACCGCCACTGCTACACAACCCACTGCAAGCCCCAGTACCAATGCTGCAAATCCTAACAGTAAGGCAAATATTATGATCAATACTGCAGCTCCAAGCGGAAGCAGGATCGGCAGGCCAATAAAAATGATCGCCAGAATCAACAGAATCTTCGGTACTGCACTTCCCTTTTTGGAATTCTTTTGATAATCCGGATGATACCCGGTTGAACCATCATATGTTCTTTTTTCATCATACGTATAACTGCCTTTATAGGTGCTTCTTTGCCGTCTCTGACAGCCTCTGATCTGCGGTGAATCCTTCTCCTCAAATCTTGTATCGGCATATCCGGTCTCGCGATACTCTCCGCTTTCCTCATCCTGTCCTCTCAGTCCTGCCTGAATCGTAGCCGCTACCTTTTCCGGACTGCCAAGCTCCGAAAGTACCTGGGCCTCCTGTTCCTCTCCGGCTTCATCCAGATAATCTCTATAATACTGTAAAGCTTCCTGCCTCTCCTCCGGCGAAATATCCTGCAGAAGCATTTCCAGTTGTCTCATAAATTCCCCGCGGCTCATGCTGTCACACCCCCTTCAAGCATCTCGCTGATCTTTCTGGAATAATTCTTCCACTCTACGTGATATAGGTTCAACTGTGCCATACCTTTCTCTGTCACTTTATAGTACCGTCTGTTTCTTCCATCAAACTGCACATCATAGACTTCCAGACATTCATCCTTCTGAAGCCGTCTGAGAACCGGATATAGCGTCGACTCCGAAACCTCCAGTGCCTTCCTGACATCCTGTGTAATCTTATATCCATAGGTGCCTTCCGCTTCCCGCGATACGACTGCCAGTACGATTGCGTCGAGAAGTGCCGCGCCAGTATTAAATACCATGCCATCACTCCTTTTCTTTTCAAGCAATATTATATAACATATAATATTGTTTGTCAACTCTATATTATATTTTCTGTTTTTTGCAAATCACGGTCACCGGCTCTTAGTAGCTTAAATTCCCCGGAAGCTGAATGAAAATTCCAGCTTTCCTTCTGCCTGCAGCAGATATTCCGGATGGGTAAGAGCGCCCCAGCTGTCATCTCCTCCGACTCCCATCTGCCCCTTAGAGGCCCGGATTACTGTGTAATGCACCTCCGGCAGTTCATAAGGATGCATCGCATTTTCCATCTCATGCGGTGTGTATGGCAGTGCTGAGAAGCTCATCGGATTCTCTTCCATTGTGAAAAGCAGTCCTCTGCCTTTTCGATCGGTTACCTTTGCATAGCGTACCTCTTCCTTATTGCCGCATTCCTGCGGTACCAGATAGGCTGCCATGTTATCCTTCACAAGGTTCCTGTAAATACCCAGCTTTGCACCTTTCTTCCGATCCGCATAGGTTTCCTCCGGTCCCAGTCCGTACCACTCTACCCGGTCATAATCTGCATTGATCTTAAACATCACGCCGAATTCGGGCATATCTCCTGATTTCCTGACTGCATCATAGGTCAGTGTCGTCTTTACTCTTCCGTCGCCGAATACTTCATAGGAAAGCTTACACTCGCTGACCGGAACCGTTGGCATTATATAAGTAAAGGTCACAACCGCACTATGTTCTCTGATTTCCGTCACCGGTTCATTCATTCGTCCTCTGCTGCCGTCCCGGAAATCCTTATGGCTCAGATACATACTCGCGGTTTTCCACTGTGCATACCGCATCGGCATCTGATTTCCGCAGTCATTATCATTCGGCGCTCTCCAGAAATTCGGTTTCGGAATCATTTCCAGCATCTCTCTTCCGGCATAACGATAGGATGCCAGCCCACCATTCAGTATAGAAAATAGTACTTCAAAATGTTGTCCGCGGACACCGATGTTATGCGTACTCCGAATAACCTCCACATCTGCTGTACAGATTTCCTGCGGTTTCGCAATCTGATATACATACTGTCCGAATGCTACTTCGTGTCCCTTCGGCGCCCAGATCTTTTCCTCCTTCAGATGGAAAGAAACCGTTATCGCATATTCGCCGGGAAGTGTCTCCTGCGGGATCGGAAGCACATAGTTCTCCTCATCAAGCGGTGCTACGTTCGTTTCCAGTGCCGCTGTACAGATCACCTCGCCATCTCTTGCCACTGTTACCCGTCCTTCAAAGGTATCGGTATTGACAAACAGATTCTTATTGATGACGCGTACCTTCTCTTTACTTACTTCAGCAGTGATATTCTGATAATTGAACTTGACCTCCTGCATCTTCGGAGAAGCATCCCGTTTTCCGCCGTAGGCAATACCATTACCGCTGAAGTTATAATCCGTCGGACGGTCACCGAAATCTCCACCATAGGCCTGAAATTCTCTTCCATAGCGGTCCTTTTTATAAATAGACTGATCGATGTAGTCCCAGATAAATCCACCCTGATACAATGGTTCGCTATCGGTCAGATCCGTATATTTGTGCATTGCACCGCAGGAGTTGCCCATGGCATGCGTATATTCACAGCAGATAAAGGGCTTGCTTCTGTCCTTCTGCAGGAATTCCTTAATCGCCTCCACAGAAGGATACATCTGACTTTCCATATCGCTGGTATCATTATAGCTCCTGTCGTGGAACACTCCTTCATAGTGTACCAGTCTGGTCGGATCCTCTCTGCGGAAGAGCTGTGACATCTCATGAATATCCTTGCCTCCAAAGGATTCATTTCCACAGGACCAGATCAAAATAGACGGATGGTTCTTATCCCTCTGATACATGGAATTCGCACGATCCAGCATCATATCCAGCCATTCCGGTTTATTATGCGGTACGGTATAGGTAAAATCACCCGTAACCTCTGCAACATCCCAGGAGCCATGGGATTCCAGATTCGTTTCGTCGATCAGATAGAATCCATATTCATCACACAGCCGGTACAGCAAAGAGGTATTCGGATAATGACAGGTCCGGATGGCATTGATATTATTCTGCTTCATCACAGCCAGATCCTTTCGCAGCTCCTCTTCGGATACCACGCGCCCGGTCACGGAGCTGAACTCATGACGGTTTGCTCCTTTAAAGACAATTCGTTTTCCATTGAGCATCATAAGATGATCCTTCAGCTCAAATCTGCGGAACCCGATTCTTTCCGGAATGATCTCTGTCAGCTTTCCTGCCTCATCATATACCTCGATAGACAGATCATACAATTCCGGCTCCTCTGCACTCCAGAGCACCGGATCCGTAACCGAAAAGCTCCAGAAATCTTCCCCTGTCAGCACCTTTTTCTCTTCCAGAACCATCTGTCCGTCCTTTTTCAGCCGGATACATACATTCCCTATGCCGTAAGACTTTGCCGCAATCATAAGCTCTGCCTTCTTAAAGCTCTCGTCCGGGACTGCACGGATCTTCAGATCCTGTATATGCACATCCGGTATCATATACAGATACACATCCCGGTAAATACCTGAGAAACGGAAGAAATCCTGATCCTCA
>DNJM01000182.1:0-614 GCA_003489085.1 Lachnospiraceae bacterium | reverse complement strand
GAAATCCTGATCCTCACACCAGCTGCTGGACGTCCATTTAAACACCTGTGCCGCCAGTTTATTTTCCCCATCCTTTACATATTCTGTCAGTTCAAATTCTGACGGTGTAAAAGTATCCTCGCTGTATCCTACAAACTGGCCGTTCAGCCATAGCGCCAGACCACTTTCTGCTCCCTGGAAAGAAATAAACAGGCGTTTCCCTTTCATCCGCTCCGGAACCATAAAGTATTTTACATAGCTTGCCACCGGATTAAATCGTTCGGGAATTTCGCCGGGATGAATGTCCTCATGCCCTTCCCAGGGATACTGTACATTAGCATATTGTGGTACATCATAGCCTTCCATCTGGATATGGGCCGGCACATAGATATCATCCCAGTATCGGCAGCTGTATTCTTCCTGTTCAAATCCTGGTACTGCTGCCTGATAATGCTTCGCATAGTGGAACTTCCAGAGCCCGTTCAGGCTCTCCTTAAAGGAGCTCTCTCTTCCCTTCTTCAGCTCCTCATAGGATTTGAAATAGTTATGATCGGAATGCGCATCCAGCCTCCCATCCCGGAAGTATCCCGGATCTTTTACCTGATCGTAATGAAATTCTCTCATATTGCTTTCCT
>DNJM01000091.1:11757-17626 GCA_003489085.1 Lachnospiraceae bacterium | reverse complement strand
TGGGTTTGCAAAAATTTACTGAAATATTAGCACTCACCTATTGACAGTGCTAGTAATTCGTGATATACCATACTTGTAAAAAATAAAACAAGCAGAAAAGCACATAATAGATATATTAAAGGAGGAATTGTTATGTTACTTTCAAACAGAGATTTATTTGACGAAATGTTCCGCGATCCATTTTTCAGCCGTCCATACGATCGGACTTCTGCACAGATTATGAAGACAGATATCCACGAGACAGACAGCAGCTATGTAATTACCATGGAGCTGCCCGGATATAGCAGAGATGAAATCAAAGCGGATTTAAAGGACGGTTACCTGACTATTACGGCAACACACACCGAAGACCCGGATCAGACTCAGGAGAAGGGACGCTGCATTCACAAGGAACGCTATACCGGTACCTGTAATCGGAGCTTCTATGTCGGTGACGACCTGCGCCATGAAGACATCCGCGCCGGCTTTAAGGATGGTATCCTGACTATGAGCTTCCCGAAGGAAACGCCAAAAGAGATTGAAACACCAAAATATATTTCCATTGAGTAGTTCTTTCCCCTGCTCCCATTTATTTACAAGAAAAGCCCTGATATGGCACCTCACCCATGAGATTGTGCCGTATCAGGGCTTTCACATTATCATTTTATTCTGCTTCCATGTTAACTGAAATTCCGCACCTTGAATTCCCGTTCTGCTTCCCGTTTCTGATCCTTTTTTGCAATATCCTCCCGCTTGTCATATAACTTCTTACCTTTGGCAAGGCCAATTTCCACTTTTACCAGGCTGCCCTTGAAATATACCTTCAGCGGAACCACTGCAATCCCTTTTTCCTTCATTTTGCCCAGCAGTTTCATGATTTCACTTTTATGCAGCAGCAGCTTCCGATCCCGCAGCGGATCCTTATTGAAAATATTTCCCTTCTCATAGGGGCTGATATGCATTCCATAGATAAACATTTCCCCATTATCAATCCGGACAAATGCCTCTTTGATACTACATTTTCCCATCCGCAGCGACTTCACCTCTGTGCCGTGCAGAGAAATTCCCGCCTCCAGAGTATCCAGAATAAAATAGTCGTGATATGCCTTTTTGTTATTCGCAATCAGCTTGATTCCTTCGCCCTTTGCCATATTTCTTATCCTCCACCAGTTTAAAATCAATCGTCCTTGAAAGTTCATCCACATTCCAGACCATAACCTGTACTTCCTGCCCCAGGCGGTATGTCTTTCCCGTATGAAGCCCGACCAGCTCATAGCGTTCTTCATGATATTCATAATGATCATCCATCATGTTCATGACATGAACCAGCCCCTCTACCGTATTGGTAAGCTCTACGTACAAGCCCCATTTTGTTACACCTGAGATGACGCCATGGAACAGTTCATTACAATGCTGTTCCATATATTCTGCCTTCTTCAGCTTTACCGTTTCCCGTTCCGCCTCATCCGCACGCCGTTCCAGCTCGCTGCACTGCTTTGTTACCTCCGGCAGGATCGCCTCATAATGAGCCAGACGATCTGCCTGCATGCGTCCATGCAGTGTTTCCTTAATGATCCGGTGAATCTGCAGATCCGGATACCGACGGATCGGTGAAGTAAAATGGCAGTAATACTTTGCTGCCAGACCGAAATGCCCTTCATTTTCCGGCGAATATCTGGCTCTCTTCATAGAGCGCAGTGCCAATCGGCTGATCAGGTCCTCCTCCGGAGTCCCTTCGATCCGGGCCAGCAGCTTCTGAATCTCCTTCGGGTGAATTTCCCGATTGGAAACATGGAGGGAATGGCCAAAATTATTGATAAATGTCGCAAACTTCCGGATCTTATCTTCATCCGGAATCTCATGCGTCCGATACACAAAGGGAATCTCCTGCCAGAAGAAATCCTCGGCCACCGTTTCATTGGCCGCCAGCATGAAGTCTTCTATGATCCGGGTTGCCACATTCCGTTCATAAGGCGCCAGGGCTACCGGCATTCCCTGCTCATCTAATACCAGCTTCGTTTCCGGGAAATCAAAATCAATAGATCCTCTCTTCTTTCTCTTCTCGCGCAGGATGCCTGCCAGTTCTTCCATATCCTGGAACATCGGCACCAGCTCCCGATAGCGCTCCCTTTCCTGTACATCCTGATCTGTCAGAATTTTTTTTACACTGGTGTAGGACATCCTTTCATTTACCCGGATCACCGTCTCCGCAATGGTGTGATCCACAATCGTTCCTTTGCTGTCAATCTGCATAATGCAGCTCAGCGCCAGACGGTCTTCTCCGGCATTCAGGGAACAGATTCCATTGGAAAGGATGTGCGGCAGCATCGGAATGACCCGGTCTGCCAGATATACGCTGGTTCCCCTTTTCAATGCTTCCCGGTCGAGTGCACTGTTCTCCTGCACATAATTCGTCACATCGGCAATATGCACTCCCAGGCAATAACCGTCTCCTTCTCTTCTGATCGTAATGGCATCGTCCAGGTCCTTGGCATCCTCACCGTCAATGGTCACCGTTACCCAATCGCGCAGATCCATCCGGCCTGCCATATCCGCCTCGTTTACGGGACCCGACACGCGCTCTGCCTGATTCAAAACCTTTTCCGGGAATTCTACCGGAAGATCATAGCCTTTTACAATCGACAGGATATCCGTTCCCGGATCACCTACATGACCGATGATCTCCACTACCTTCCCTTCCGGGTGCCTGTTCTTTCCCCCATACGAGGTCAGCTCCACAACAACCTTATGACCGGTCACAGCTCCCTTAGACCGCTCCAACGGTACGAAGATATCCTCTGACAGCCTCTGGTTATCCGGAAGTACAAAGCCGAAATTCTTACTTCTCTGAAAATATCCTACTACTTTCGTAATCCCCCGCTCAATGATCCGGACGATCTTTCCTTCCCTTCTTCGGGCATCCTTTCCGTCTGCAGCCGGTCTTTTCGTAATCACAACTTCGACCTTATCTCCATGAAATGCGCCGCCCGTATCTTCTTCGGCAATATAAATATCCTGCACATTTCCCTGTGTCTCATCCGGAATGACAAAACCGAAGCCCTTCTGCGTGCCCTGATAGGTTCCGATAAGCTTCTCGCCTTCCCCCTTAACATACTTTCCCTTCTGTGTGACATGAATTCTGCCTTCTGCCTGCAGCTCTTCCAGAAGCTCCCGAAGCTCCTGCCTCATTTCCTTCGGTACCTGCAGCACCATGGCAATCTCTTTCTGCTTCATCGGGACGTAGCATGCATCACATATGAATTCATATATCAGTTTCTTTCTCTTTTCTCTCTGCTCGTTCATATCCGTTCCTTCCTGAAAACAGACCACATCGCTGCTTCCGTTTCATAGGCATTTCCTTCAGAATTTCCCATGAACATAATAAAACACCCTATTGCTACAATAGAGTGTTTCATCATTCACCTGCTTTCATTCACCTAAGCAAATACTTTTAAATTCAATACTGCTGCAAGAACAATAAACAAGATTGCCATAAACTTGGTAGACTTCACAAGTGCGCCTTCCATAGAACGCCCTTTATTCTGTCCCCAATATGTGTCTGCCGCACCGGCAATGCTTCCAAGCCCGGCTGACTTTCCTTCCTGCATCAGTACCACTACTGTCAATGCGATACAATCTATTACAAATAAAATCGTCAGTACAATTTTCAAAATTTCCATTCCATTACACCTCCTGATGAATAAACCGCTTAACTATAATAACATAATTTTCTCTGACACGCAAGCTTTAATTTCCAGTCCATTCCACTTTGCTTCCTATATACTGTGGAAGCCCTTTCCGATGATCTGGCTGGTATTGGTGATCAGGATAAAAGCCTTCGGCTCTTCTATTTTAATAAAGTTTCTCAGCTTTACAGCCTCCATACGACTCATAACCGTAAAGATAATATACTTATCCTCTCCGGAAAACGCTCCTTTCGCCGGACATACCGTCGCGCTTCTATGAAGCGTATTCGTAATAAAATCACAGATCGGTTCCGGATGATCGCAGACAACATTGAAATACTTATGCTGATTAAAGCTTTCAATAAAGCTGTCCACCATAAGGGAACGAATGGTAAGCCCCAGTACGGAATACAGTCCTGTCTTTACATCAAATACGAGGAATGCGGCCAAAGTCACTCCGACATCCGTCAGCATCAGAGCCCTTCCGATATCTGCGCTGGTATATTTCTTCAAAATCATAGCGATAATATCCGTACCGCCGCTGGAAGCTCCCAGATTAAAAATAATTGCTGATCCCAGTGCCGGCAGTGCAATCGCAAACATTACCTCCATCGTCGGCTGGTCTGTCAGCGGATGTGCCATCGGGAAAAAACGTTCCAGTATGTCGAGTGTCACAGAAAGCAGAAGCGTACAGTATGTTGTCATCAGACCCAGGGTTCTGCCAAGGAAAATAAATCCGATTACCAGCAGAACAACATTGGCCACAGCGGTAAACTGCGCTGCAGACATAATTCCCAGCTTTGCAACTACTACCGAGAAACCGGTAATTCCGCCGAACGTGAAATTATTCTGCATCTTGAAAAAGTAGACGCCAACTGCCAGGATCAGTGTTGCCCCTGTAAGAAGGACAAATGTTTTGAAATTTTTTCGGAATTTCTCCATTTTGTTATTCTCCCATATTCTTTTATGATCTGTTTCTGCCAAAATTCTTTTAAATTGTAACGCAGATACCATGAAAAGTCAATTATTTTCCTTTAGCGGCTCAGCCGGCTCATGACCCGGAACAATTTTTTGATGTCTATCGGCTTTGCCAAATGTTCATTCATTCCTGCATCCTTTGCCATTGCCACGTCTTCCTCAAATGCGTTAGCCGACAGAGCAATAATAGGCACGTCTTTTGCATCCGGGCGATCCAGGCTGCGGATCACACGGGTCGCCTCATATCCGCTCATAACCGGCATCATTAAATCCATAAGCACACAATCAAATGTTCCCGGATCAGACGCCTCGAATGCTTCCACGGCAGCTTTTCCGTCATTTGCAGTCAGGACACTGGCACCGGCCTCCTCCAGCATAAACTCCACGATTTCACAGTTAATCTCATTATCCTCTACCAGAAGAACCCGCATTCCTTCAATAGTATTCTGCACTGCATCCTCAGACTGTACATTCTGTACCGCATCCACCTGGAGAGGCAGAAGAACCCGAAACGTACTTCCTTTTCCGGGCTGGCTGGCTACATCTATCGTTCCTTCCATTTGATCCACTAATTTTTTCACAGTGAACATGCCAAGCCCAACGCCATTATAATGAGTTCTTGCACCTTGGTGCTCCTGCGTAAAGGGCTCAAAAATATGGCTTTTAAAATCTTCTCCGATACCGATTCCTGTATCTTCAACTACAAACTGATAGTTTGCAGTCCTTCCCTGGCAGAGCATTTCCTTTACCTGAACAAACACAGAACCATGGGGCCGGTTATATTTAAGAGCATTGTCAATGATATTGATCAGAATTTGCTTCACATACATAGGATTTCCAATCAGCCGGTTATGCGGCAGACTGACCTCTTTCAGTTCCAGCCGGATTTCCTTCTCCTCAGCCTGTGCAGACAAAATCTTAATACAGTTTTCTACTGTTTCACGAAGATCAAAGGCTTCCTCCACCACAGCCTTTCTTCCACTTTGCAGCTTACTGACCTGCAGGACGTCATCCACCAGCGACAGCAGATGTTCTGTCGATACACGGATTTTGTTCCGGCACTCGCTCTGCTGCGCAGGATCCTCACTTTTCTCCATAATAGCGAGCATTCCCAGAATCCCATTGATAGGAGTGCGGAGATCATGGGACATATGGGACAGGAACTCACTCTTTACCGAATTTGCCTGTCTGACCTTCTCAAGCAGCTCCATGATAGCCTGCTCCTG
>DNJM01000091.1:1969-11426 GCA_003489085.1 Lachnospiraceae bacterium | reverse complement strand
CAGCTCCATGATAGCCTGCTCCTGCTTTTTCTTTGTCACGATAATCTCCGTAATGTCCTGATGGTATCCATTCATACAGGCGCCTGACTTTTTAAATGTCTGATCCAATACTCCGCCGCATCGGATGTATATTTTCCCAAGTTCAGGATGATTCCATGGATAAGTTACCTCGGACCGCCCATTTTCCAATATCTCCTGAACCGCTTCCTGCACCATCTCCACATAGTCCGGCTCAATGTTTTTAAACCAGTGCTGATAACACTCCTCCGGTTCGATCTCATTCGATACGCCCAGAAGAATCCTCATAATCCGGTTCGTATACATCCTGGGCGGACAGCCATCCTCCAGTTCGATAGTCCAGATACCGGTTCGGGCTCCCTCCAGAATATCCTCCAGACTCTTTCTTGCCTCTGATTTGTTCTTCTCTTCCTGTTCTACTACAGCATTGATATCCCGCTGGGCAAAAATCGCACAGTTCTCTTCCTCCGTCTTTTCCGTAGCGGAGAAATGCATCTCCATATGCTTCAGTCCGTAGGGATTGTCTTGTACCTGATAGCGGACATAGAACTTCTTCTTTGTCTTAAGCTGAGACAGCACATAATCTTTTTGCGTCACAGTACGGAGCCGATCCTGGTCATGGGGCACTACATACCGGGAGATATACCACTCCATAGCTGGCTGGTAGCCATCTGCAAAATGAACATCCCAATCCATTTCTATCCGTTCGCTGTCCCGATAGATTTCACATTCGCCTGTATCAAAATTCACCTGATAAATCCCCAGATAATCCACACTGAGAGCCTGCAGGACATTATAGCTTCGCTTCTGCAGCTCGCGAACCAGATTGCGCCGTTTCAGCAATGATACAATAAAGTATGCCGCCGTCTGGAGCATATTCGTTGCGTATTCGAACAATTTCACAGGTGGATTGTCTACGCCGTAAAAACCAATGAGCTTTTTGCCATCATAGAGAGGAACCACCACAAGAGACCGTATATTCTGCCTCTTCAATATCTCATACTGAAGAGGGGAAGTTTCACGGATCTCTTCCAGCTCCTCAATTACAATATGTCTGCCAATATTGAAATTCTGATACCACCCTGCGCACACCTCCGGGGGAAGATTTTGAAGATTCTCCTTTTCCGGCTCCACCCCATCGGCCACCCATTCATAGGTATTATCATCGCCGCCGGACTCATTCTGCTCAAATATATAGGTTCGTTCTGCATGCAGCGCTTTTCCCAGGTGGTTAAGCAGTACTTCCAGCGACGGGTTCGGCATCTCCTCCATTAAAGCAACACGAATTCCCTCATTGATAACAGTCTCCAGATTCTGAATATTCTTCATACCACTATTCTGCTCACGGCTCCTCATGTTCGGTTCGTCTTCGTCTGCCCACTGCAAAAGATCCTTTGAATCATTCATATGTATGCCTCCATATAGACTGTTTTCCAGTCATTGTTACTGCACCTGTAAGTCCAATGCAAATAACTTTGCTGTAAAAATGGTCGTTTGTATCATAATACCACCGGCACCCAATCGCGTCAATAGAGTGAAATGTTCCAGTAATGCCGCATCTGCCGCAGCTATGATTTCCGATTCTCCTTGTAAAATGCTTCCAAAAGCAGTACAATTAAGCATTGCATGAATCTTTATCCAAGAAAGGTGGATCACTTATGAAACAGGTTGACTTAACCAATGGACCTATTACTTCTTCTCTGGCCCGGCTGGCTTTTCCGATTATGGCTACTTCCTTTATCCAGATGGCCTATAATCTGACGGATATGATCTGGATCGGTCGTATCGGCAGCGGCGCCGTAGCTGCCGTTGGTGCGGCAGGCATGTTCACCTGGCTTTTTAATGGCACGATTGTGATACCGAAAATGGGTGGACAGGTCAAGGTGGCCCATGCCCTGGGAGCCGGCAATGCAGAGGATGCTGCAGCTTATGCCCGCGGCGATCTGCAGCTGGGTATTTTCCTCAGCATTTTTTTCGGCATTATCTGCCTGTTTTTTGCCGGCCCGCTGATTCGGTTCTATAAGCTGACAGATCCGGTTGTCATCCAACAGGCAGAAGCCTATCTGATGATTACGGGAGGCCTTGTCCTTTTTAATTTTATGAACCAGATCTTTACCGGACTGATGACCGCTATGGGAAACAGTATGGTTACCTTCCGCGCCACCACAGCCGGACTGATCCTGAATATCGTTCTGGATCCCATTTTGATTTATGGACCGGGGCCGCTTCCTGCCATGGGAGTAGCCGGTGCAGCCTTTGCTACGGTTCTGGCACAGCTGGTTGTGTTCCTTCTATATTTAAAAGCGATCCATAACGAACCGGTCATTTTTTCGAGACTGCATCTGCTGCAGAAAACTGACCCGGTATATATAAAGGAAATGATGCGGATCGGCCTTCCCATCGGACTGCATAATATGATCTTCGCGTCCGTCTCCATGACCCTGGCCCGTATCGTTGCCGGATACGGCGATGCTGCTGTAGCAATTCAGAAGGTCTGCTCCCAGATCGAAAGTATCTCCTGGATGACTGCTGAAGGCTTCGGTTCTGCCGTCAATTCCTTCTCGGCTCAGAATTATGGAGCCGGTAAAAAGGAACGTATCAAAAAAGGTTATTTCACAGCCATCACCATTATGATCCTCTGGGGATGCTTTACCAGCTTCCTTCTCTTTGTCTTTCCGGAACCGATCATTCGGATCTTTATTACGGAGGCAGATGTCATCCCTCTGGGCGCGGACTACCTGCGGATCCTGGCATATTCCGAAATCTTCACCTGCATCGAAATCACCTCGGCCGGTGCTTTTCAGGGAATCGGGAAATCCCTTTATTCTTCCCTGATTACTGTCATTTTCACCGTCATCCGGATTCCGCTTGCACTGTTTCTGTCCGGAACAGCGCTGGGCCTGAATGGTGTCTGGTGGAGTATCTCTGCTTCCGGAATCCTGAGGGGCACCGTTATGGTGGTCGGTTTTATTCTGGTACTGCACCGGTATTTGAAAGAAAATTGAAAAATCTGGATTGTTTCATTTTTATTTGCTTCAATAAAAACACAAAGATGGTACATACTACATTCTAAAAGGAGGAGAAAAGTATGTACCATTTTTTACCGATTACCGATGTATTTGCCCGGGAAATCATCGATTCCCGCGGCAATCCGACCATAGAAGTAGAAGTACTTGCAGGAGATGATACCGTTGGCAGCGCATCCGTACCATCTGGTGCCTCTACCGGGAAATTTGAAGCGCTCGAACTCAGAGATCATGAAAGCCGTTACCGCGGGCAGGGTATCCGGCAGGCGGTAGATCATGTCAACTGTGATATTGCCGATACCATTATCGGTGTCAACGTCTTCGAGCAGCGCCGTTTGGATGCTTTGCTGAATAAGCGTGACGGCACAGAGAACAAGAGCAACCTGGGTGCCAATGCTATGCTGGGTGTCTCGCTGGCAGCTGCACGGGCAGCTTCTCATGCTCTTCGGATTCCACTTTACCGCTATCTGGGTGGTGTCAATGCCTGCCGCCTTCCGATTCCTATGATGAATATCCTGAATGGCGGCCGTCATGCAGATAACACAGTAGATGTACAGGAATTCATGATTATGCCTACCGGAGCCTGCTGTTTTAAGGAAGGTCTCCGCATGTGTTCCGAAATCTATCATACACTGAAGGAAATCCTTGGAAGCCGCGGACTTGCCACTTCAGTGGGAGACGAGGGTGGGTTTGCCCCGGATCTTCCTGATACCCGGGAAGCCCTGCGCTGTATTACGGAAGCCATTCGGAAAGCCGGCTATCGTGAGCGGGAGGATGTCATGATCGCATTAGATGTGGCAGCCAGCGAATTATATGAGCCGGATTTTAAAAAGTATGTCTTTGAAGGAGAAAGCCGGATGCATGGTTCCCGTATCATCCGTTCTGCCGAAGAAATGATCGACTATTATGCAGATCTTCTGGCAGAATTCCCCATTGCTTCCATTGAAGATCCGCTGGATGAAGAGGACTGGGACGGCTGGGAGCTTCTCTCCACACGGCTGGGCCGCGATGTGCAGCTGGTAGGCGACGACCTGTTCGTCACCAGCCGGAAACGGGTCATGACAGGTATTTCCCGCGGCGTTGCTAACGCCGTTCTGATAAAGGTCAACCAGATCGGAACTTTGACAGAGGCCATCGATACCATAGAAACAGCCCAGCGGCACGGCTATCAGACCATCATTTCACATCGTTCCGGCGAGACAGAGGACAGCTTCATCGCTGATCTGGCCGTCGCCTTTAATACCGGTCAGATCAAGACCGGTGCGCCCTGCCGTTCCGAGCGTACTTCCAAGTACAACCAGCTTCTGCGGATTGAGGAAAAGCTGGAATGCCAGGCACATTACGAAAACCCTTTTTTCAAAATATAGTTTCACTTTTTCCGGATATCATACTAAGAATCCACTCAAAAAGGTCCACTGGACCTTTTTATCGCATGCCTGGTAGCTGAATCACAAATCCGCAGAGTAAAACAGCTTTTTGCTTTTCCAGCATCCTGCTTCTCTCTGCGGATTTATGTTTTTCTACTTATTAACCTGCTCTAGCCTTCGATCACAAGGCCCTGCTCTTTCATCACCGCTACAATCCGTCCCACACAGTCCGCGCAGAGTTCATCCGTTCCTGCCTCTGCCATGACACGAAGCACTGGTTCCGTACCGCTTTCCCGTACCAGAATCCGTCCGTCGCTGCCAAGCTCTGCTTCTACTTTCTGAATCATCTTCACCACTTCCGGATTCTCACGTGCAGTCTTCTTATCTGCTACACGCACATTCTGCAGCAGCTGCGGATATATCTTAATCTCCTCGATCAGCTTCCCAAGACTCTGCTTCTTCTCCATAATGACTTCCATCACCATCAGGGAGGTCAGGATACCGTCCCCGGTTGTCGCATGCTTACTGAAAATGATATGGCCGGACTGTTCACCACCAAGGGAGTAGTTATTCTCCACCATATTTTCATATACGTATTTATCGCCGACTTTGGTCTTTTCGTACTTCATTCCGATCTTATCGCATGCCTTATACAGTCCCAGATTGGACATGATCGTGGTTACGATGGTATCGTCATTCAGCTTTCCCTGCTCTTTCAGGTATTTCCCGCAGACATACAGAATCATATCTCCATCCACGATTGTTCCATTCTCATCTACGGCGATACAGCGATCCGCATCTCCGTCAAAGGCAAAGCCCAGATCCAGGTTCTTTTCCTTTACGTATTCCTGCAGCACCTCAATATGGGTGGATCCGCAGTTCCGGTTGATATTCGTTCCATCCGGCTCGCTGTTGATCACATAGGTTTTCGCCCCCAGTGCATCGTATACACTCTTTGCGATCGCAGATGCACTGCCGTTGGAGCAGTCAAGTCCGATCCGCTTCCCTTTAAAGGAACGGGTTGCCAGTGAAATCAGATGCCCTATGTAACGGTTCCGGCCCGCTGCATAGTCTACCGTACGTCCGATCTTATCCCCTTTTGCCAGCGGGATCGGCTCTGTTCTGCCATCAATGTAGTCTTCGATCATCTGCTCTACCTCTGCCTCGATCTTCTGGCCGGTTCCGCTGATAATCTTGATTCCATTATCATAATATGGATTATGGCTGGCAGAAATCATAATGCCGCAGTCAAAATCCTCTGTTCTCGCCACATAGGATACACTCGGTGTTGTCGTAACATGCAGCAGGTACGCATCTGCCCCGGAAGCTGTCAGCCCTGCAGACAAAGCATCTTCGAACATATAGCTGCTTCGTCTTGTATCCTTTCCGATGACGATCTGCGCTTTATGCTCTCTGCCATAATACCATCCCAGGAATCTGCCTACCTTAAATGCATGCTCTACTGTCAATACCGCATTTGCTTCCCCGCGGAATCCGTCTGTTCCAAAATATTTTCCCATTTTAAAATCCTCCAAATTTATCCGATTATCCGTTTTTTTTGTACAATCAGTTTAATCACCTTATCTATTATATTCCTCCAGGCGAAAATTACAACCTTTTTATTGATTTTTGTATAAATTTATCGGATTTCCATGTTTTCTCACTATGGGCAGGGAAGCGTACTTTATCTATGCGCTTCTAAAATACTGCGTGCCACAAAAATGCCATTTGCGGATGCCTGCATCAGTCCTCTTGTCACAGAGGCTCCGTCCCCAACCGCACGAAGTCCCGGCAAGCTGGTGCGAAAGTCCTCATCCACCAGAATCTTATTCGAATAAAATTTCACCTCTACTCCGTAAAGCAATGTCTCATCGCTTGCAATTCCAGGTGTCACCTTATCCAGCGCCTGCAGCATCTCATCAATAGCCACCATGATCCGATGTGGGAATACCAGTGACAGATCTCCCGGCACCGCATCCTTCAGAGTCGGTGAAATATTATTCCGCACAAGACGCTCCTGTGTCGTCCTTCTTCCTCTGCGGAAATCACCGTAGCGCTGCAGCAGAATCCGTCCGTCAGAAAGCATATTGCCAAGCTGCGCAATATGTTTACCGTATTCGATGGGAGACTTAAATGGCTCCGTAAAGTTCTTGGATACCAGAAGCGCAAAATTGGTATTGTGCGTTTTCAGAGCCTGCGATTTATAAGCATGCCCGTTTACAACTGCCAGATGATTGTCATAATATTCCGCAGCCACCTCACCGGATGGATTCGTGCAGAAAACACGTACCTTATCATCAAAGGTCGGCGTATAATATACCAGCTTCGCCTCATAGAGAGCCTCGTTCAGCTCCTTCATGATCTCGTCACGTACCTCTACACGGACACCAACGTCTACGGTTCCATTTTTCGTCCGGATCTGATGCTCCCTGCAGACCCCCGCAAACCATTCCGATCCTTCCCGGCCGACACCGGATACAATCTCCTCTGCATAATACGTTTCTCCCTGATCGGTTACAACGCCAACTGCCTTTCCATTTTCTACAAGCAGATCCTCTACCATAGTCCGGAACAAAATCTCCACACCGGACTGCAGCAGATGCTCCTGCAGACGAGTATAGATCTTATATCCCTCCTCTGTACCGAGATGCCGGATCGGACATTCGATCAGCTTGAGATTAGCACGGATTGCCTTCGTCCGGATCCGTTCTATCGCCTCCTGCTCATTCAGGCCGTAGATCTTCGGATCCGCCCCAAACTTCAGGTAAATCTCATCCGCTTCCTTTAACAGCTCCGTCGTACGTTCATATCCCAGTATATCCGGCAGGGTACCTCCTACATCCGGAGATAAAGACAGTTTCCCATCTGAAAATGCCCCTGCTCCGGCGAATCCGGTTGTGATCGAGCACGGCTTGCAGCCGACGCAGACCTTCGTCTTTCTCTTCGGGCAGCTTCTCTGTTCAATCGACCGTCCCTTTTCAATCATCAGAACCCTCAGTTCGGGCTTTTGTCTCTTTAACTCATAGGCGCAGAAGATTCCGGACGGTCCTGCACCAATAATGATCACATCGTATGTGCTGCTTTTTCCTGTATATCTCATAATTAAAGCCTCCTTGCCTTCTTTCTCTGCAGATAGTTTTCCACACTCCTTTATCATACATACCGAAATGGCAAAAAGCAAGCCCCGGGAATCAACAGCTTATCACTGCATTTCCGAGGCTTCCGCTCCCAATATAGCCTGATTTTAGTGATGGAATAACCGGATACCGGTAAATGTCATCGCCATATTGTATTTGTTACAGGTTGCAATCACATTGTCATCTCTGACGGAACCACCTGGCTGTGCAACGTATTTCACACCACTCTTATGAGCGCGTTCGATATTGTCACCGAATGGGAAAAACGCATCGGAACCAAGTGCTACGTCTGTCATCTGATCCAGCCATGCACGCTTCTCTTCTCTGGTGAATACCGGCGGCTTCACTTTGAAGATGTTCTCCCATGCACCATCTGCCAGCACATCCATATATTCCTCACCGATATACAGGTCGATCGCATTGTCACGGTCTGCACGGCCAATTTTATCCACGAACCGGAGTCCCAGTACCTGTGGACTCTGGCGCAGCCACCAGTTATCAGCCTTAGTGCCTGCCAGACGGGTACAATGGATACGGGACTGCTGTCCTGCACCGATACCGATTGCCTGTCCGCCCTTTGCATAGCACACGGAATTGGACTGGGTATATTTCAATGTAATCATGGCAATTGCAAGATCTATCTTCGCCAGTTCCGGCAGCTCTTTATTCTCTGTTACTACATTAGCGAACAATTCCTCGTCAATCTTCAGCTCATTTCTGCCCTGTTCAAAAGTGATGCCGAATACATCCTTATGTTCAAGCGGAGCCGGTACATATTCCGGATCTATCTGGATTACATTATAATTTCCCTTTTTCTTCTGTTTTAAGATCTCCAGCGCTTCCGGCTCATAGCCTGGTGCGATAACACCATCAGAAACTTCTCTTTTGATGATCTTTGCCGTAGCTACGTCGCAGACATCAGACAAAGAAATAAAATCTCCGAAAGAAGACATACGGTCTGCACCTCTGGCTCTTGCATACGCACATGCCAATGGGGACAACTCTCCTAAATCATCCACCCAATAAATCTTCGCCAGGGTGCCATCCAGCGGAAGACCTACTGCCGCACCTGCCGGAGATACATGCTTAAAGGAAGTAGCTGCCGGAAGCCCGGTTGCCTTCTTCAGCTCCTTCACTAACTGCCATCCATTAAATGCATCCAGGAAGTTGATATATCCCGGTTTTCCATTCAGCACCTGGATCGGAAGCTCACTGCCATCCTTCATAAAGATTCTGGACGGTTTCTGATTCGGATTACATCCATATTTCAATTCTAATTCATTCATGTTCCGGATTCTCCTTATTTGTTCTTATTTATAATACGGGTTTCATAGGTTCCATCTGCGATATTGATATAACGCACGAATAAAGATACCTTGTTGTCTTCATTCAGATTGTTCCACAGGCTCTCGGTAAATGCGTCAATGCAGTCCGGTACTGCGATCCGCTTCGGTTCTCCCTCAAAGCTTGGAAGCGGGTTGCCGTCGCATTTGTAAGTATGAATAAAATGTCCCTCACCTGCCTTCGGATTTTCATACGCGAAGGTATAACGGCTGCAGGAAGAGGGATCTCCATTGTTGCTCTTCAAAATGGACATCGCATAATTATATTTACCATTTTCGATATGCATGATACCGGAAATACGTGGTGTATAGTTCGGACCGTCCGGTTCAAACTCCCGGCTTCTTAAGGACTGCTCAAATGTCAGCTGTTTGTCCATTCCCTCGTAGATCGTATCAGTCTGATCCCCATTGGTCACGATAGTCTTATTGCCCAGTACACGTACCGGTGCATAGATGATCAGGCTCGGATCCACCAGCTTGGACGGATCAAATGCCTGTGTGCGGATACCGGCTCCTTCTTCTACGAAAATACGGTTTCTGCTGTTTTCGCTTCTTCCCATAATGAA
>DNJM01000091.1:1418-1709 GCA_003489085.1 Lachnospiraceae bacterium | reverse complement strand
GTTTTCGCTTCTTCCCATAATGAAGTAAGCAGTCACTGCCTTAGTGCCGTCAGCACTTTTCCCGAGAATAATGCCTCTTCCCGGATAGGAATTCTCTTGTAATTCTTTTTCGATTGAAAGCATTTCCATGAACGTCTTCTCCTTTTTTCAGTTCTTTGGTTAATGGATGCCGGGAAATCTGTGAAATTTCCCATAAGAGGAAAAAAAGCCTACAATCTGAGCTTCTTTTCCTGCCCAGACGGTCGGCCGTTCCCCTTATACTCCCTGTGGTCAATTCCACTTCCGTCAGTC
>DNJM01000091.1:940-1106 GCA_003489085.1 Lachnospiraceae bacterium | reverse complement strand
TGGTCAATTCCACTTCCGTCAGTCATATAAGTTAGGTTTAGAATAGCATTTCTGCCGGAAAATGTCAATGCTGTCTGTCCTCTCTCTGATTATAGAAAAACATTCCGATCGCCATCGCACAGATAATCACATAGCCGATGATACTATAGCCATCCGGAATCTGCCC
>DNJM01000091.1:0-631 GCA_003489085.1 Lachnospiraceae bacterium | reverse complement strand
GAACAGAAAATATCCCAGCGTAGTCGAGAACAAAATCTGTGAATAATCATATACGGAAATCTCCCTTGGTGCAGCATAACAGTATGCCGCCGTGATGGAGAACTGTCCGCCGGTTGCAGAAACACCAGCCATCAGAAGCATCAGCAGCTGCCACATGGTCATCGGTTCAAAATGAAACAGGATATACGGCAGCAAAGCAATACATGAAAAAGCTGAGAAGAAAAAGACGATAAATCTCCCATTTTCTCCCCGCAGTCCCAGATAACGTACCGCAGTATAAGCTGCTCCTGCAAACAGACCGCCGGCAAATCCGATCAAAGACGGAATCAATTCCATATTCGTAAACGTAGGCTTGATGATAAACAGGCTGCCGATAAATGCCCCCATAATCGCTGCCGCCTGTACCGGCTTACATTTTTCTTTCAGAAACAATGCCGCAAATACAACTGCAAAGAACGGAGACATCTTATTGAGCATAGAAGCATCTGCCAGTACCAGATGATCAATGGCATAGAAGTTCCCCAGGATTCCCAGTGTACCGCAGACGGATCGGATGAGCAGAAATGGAAGATTCCCCTTCTGCCAGCGCATCGGTATGTGATCCTTTTTCAACAATATAAAAGCTACAAAG
>DNJM01000150.1 GCA_003489085.1 Lachnospiraceae bacterium | reverse complement strand
GGATATGCTTTGCTCCCGTGTGACTGCCAGAAAATATTGGAGAACTCTTAATTCCATAATACAAATCTACCCCCCATATCATTTGCGGCTGTTTTGAACTGCCTTTATTATAGTGTCTGCTGGTATGCCTGTCAACTATACCTAAGTATTTAAATGAAGCATTTGCTATATTAAAGCACTTGCGTTATACTATATCCTGAAGTGTTTAAGTTGTTTAGAAGGGAGAGAAACGGTAAAATGGACGTTTCAAGATTGTGGGAGCTTTTTTTGGATTCTTTTGGAAAAATTTTGTTGCCAGGATTGACAGTCACCATTCCATTGACAGCAATTGCATTTTCTTTGGCGTTGGTGATTGCGGTCATTGCAGCATTGGTTCAGTTTGCTAATGTGAAGGTATTCAGGCACATTGCACGGTTTTACATCTGGATTTTCCGTGGCACGCCGCTCCTGGTGCAGTTATTCGTAGTTTTTTATGGATTATCCAGAGTCGGCATTGTGATGGAACCCTTTCCGGCGGCGGTGCTGGTTTTCTCGCTGAACGAAGGTGCTTACTGTGCGGAAACGATTCGTGCCGCATTGGAATCCGTACCGGCAGGCCAGTTGGAAGCCGGATACTGCGTGGGAATGTCTTATTTGCAGACAATGCGGCGGATTATCTTACCCCAGGCTATGCGAACAGCCTTTCCGCCTCTGTCCAATTCTTTGATTGCCATGGTCAAGGATACTTCCCTCGCGGCAAATATTACCGTGACGGAAATGTTCATGGTAACACAGCGCATCGTAGCGAGAACCTATGAGCCGCTGCTCCTGTATGTGGAAGTTGGTTTGATTTATCTTCTGTTCTCTACGGTGCTGACAAAGCTGCAGCGGATTGGGGAGAAGAAATTACAGCCTGTAGGTGCAAAGGAGGAAAAGTGATGCTGGAAATCAAAAATATCCAGAAATCCTTTGGAACATTGTCAGTTCTGAAAGGTGTTGATCTTCAGGTAAATCAAGGAGACGTAGTGGCTATCATCGGCCCCAGTGGTTCCGGGAAAACGACGCTTCTGCGATGCATTAACTATCTGGAAACGGCGGATGACGGCACGATGGTATTTGATGACGAGTGTTTCCAGATGGCAAAAATATCCAAGAAGGATATATCCAGACTGCGAAAGAAGACTGCTTTTGTATTTCAGAATTATAATTTATTCCAGAACAAAACGGCTTTGCAGAATGTGACAGAGGGTCTGATTGTTGCCCGAAAGATGCTGAAGGCAAAGGCTGTTCAGATAGGAAAGCAGGCGCTGGATAAGGTGGGACTTTCCGATCGGTATGACTATTATCCGTCTCAGCTCTCCGGCGGTCAGCAGCAGCGGGTGGCGATTGCACGGGCGATTGCCACAGATCCGGAAATCATTTTCTTTGATGAACCTACTTCGGCGCTTGACCCGGAGCTGACCGGAGAAGTGTTGTCTGTTATGCGGCAGCTGGCAAAGGAAGGAATGACCATGCTGGTTGTTACCCATGAAATGAGCTTTGCCAGGACAGTGTCCAATAAAGTTATCTTTATGGAGGACGGCCGTATTGTGGAGGAGGGAAGCTCCGCAGAATTTTTTGAACATCCAAAAGAGGAACGTACAAAGATGTTCCTGCAAACGATTCATGATACGACGGGCCTTGACGATTGAGGCTGTCTGCACTTAAAAATGAAATTTGAAAAGGAGATATATTTGATGAAAACCAAAAAGATTTTTTCACTGATTCTGACAGCTTTATTGCTGTGTACCTTTGTTCTGACCGGCTGTTCTTCCGATTCACAGAAGTCGGGAAATGGCACCTCTTCTTCCGGCAATCAGGCCGCACAGGGAGAAAATACCGATCTGCTGGAGCAGATTAAGGAGCGCGGCGAGATTGTCGTTGCTATGGAGGGCACCTGGGCGCCTTGGACTTACCATAATGAAAATGACGAGCTGGTGGGCTATGATACGGAACTGGCGCAGTTAATTGCGGAAAAGCTGGGCGTAGAAGTGCGGTTCGTGGAAGGTGAATGGGATGGTCTTCTGGCCGGTCTGGATGATGGGCGCTATGATATTATGGTCAACGGCGTCGGCATTACCGAGGATCGCCAGGAGAAATACAACTTCTCCACACCTTACGCATATAACCGTACCGCTGTTATCGTGAGAGACGATTATGATGAAATCCAGTCCATGGAGGATCTGGACGGCAAACGGACTGCAAATACCATCAGCAGTACTTATGCGACTCAGGCGGAAAGCTATGGTGCGGAGGTTACCGGCGTGGATGATCTGAACCAGACGATTGAATTGCTTCTTTCCGGCCGTATTGATGCGACCTTAAATGCGGAAGTGACTTTCTTTGATTACCTGGATGCCCATCCGGATGCCAAAATTAAGATTGCTACATATTCTGATGAGGTTGAGCAGGTAGCCATTCCGGTGCGGAAAGGGGAAGAAAATGATTCCCTTCTGACAGCCATCAACGAGGCACTGTCAGAACTCGCGGAATCCGGTCAGCTTTCTGAGTTGTCTCAAAAGTACTTTGGTATAGATATTTCCAAAAACTCGCTA
>DNJM01000221.1 GCA_003489085.1 Lachnospiraceae bacterium | reverse complement strand
TTCAACAATATAAAAGCTACAAAGGCTGCAACCAGATTTCTGAAAAAACTCTTCTCTACAGAAGGCAGATCTCCTGACAGCCGTACAAACGCATTCATCAGCGCAAAGAAAAACGCCGACAAAATAATATATATAATTCCTTTCACCTTTTGATTTTCTTCTTTTCTTTCTGTCTTTTCCAAGCTGCTTTTCTCCTTCCCCTATACAAAGGTTCTTTATTTTTCAAGGCAGACAGCTGCTTCTCCGGACTCTATAGACAGTTTAGGGGATTTCCAGGGTCAGATCACCGCACTTTTCCATCTTCCGCAGCACCTGCTGCTGCCGCTGTCTGGCAAGCTCCGGATTCGCAATCGGATTATATACAGAAGGTGCATTCGGAATTCCTGCAAGAAGTGTGCATTCATCCTCGTTCATGTCCGCGGGCAGCTTGCCGAAATATCCCAGGCTTGCTTCTTTTACACAGTGATAATTGTTCCCGAAGAAAATAGAATTCACATACAGCTCCAGAATTGTATTTTTATCAAAGATCCGCTCAATCTCAAATGCCATGAAGAATTCCGCCGCTTTCCGGAAGAAGTTCTTATCCTGCGTAAAATACTGATTTTTAGCCAGCTGCTGTGTAATTGTACTGCCGCCTTCCACCAATGCCATTGCCCGGATATCATTCAGAATCGCCCTCCCGGTAGCAATGATATCCACCCCCGGATGCTGGTAGAACCGCTTGTCTTCCACAGACAGCACTGCCTTCAGATACAGCTCCGGAAGTTCCTCAAGCTTTGTATAATTCGGATTCGCCTGAATCTGCTGTCCCATTTCTTCTACACTCATCCGGGACAGTGCCTCCTGATAATCCTGATAGCCCTGATAAAATACATATCCTCCAGTCACAAGCACTGCCAGAAACAGAATTGCAAATAGTCGTTTTAAGAATTTCATCTGCATCACCCTTCTTTTGTCATTTTCTCTGCGTTTCCCTCACTCCCACATTTCCATCGACACCTTTATTATAGGATAGATCCATATCTTCTTCCATCACTTCAGCTTACAATTCTGTGAACAAATCTTACATCTGTGTAAGTTTTTTAAAACTTTCTCAGTTCATCCGAATCATCTCCGGACTTATCAATCGAACGGATCTCCACATAGTACCCGGCCGTTTCACTTACCCTTACGTAAACTCTCTCACCTGTCTTATGTCCAAGGATCGCCTTTCCGATCGGTGACTCCGTGCTGATCTTTCCTTCCAGTGAATTTCCTCTTATGGTCGTCACCAGCTTGAAAGTCTCCGTCTCATCATCATCTTCAAAATACAGTTCCACAATATTATTCAGCCCCACTTCGTCTGCTTCCGAATCATCGGAAATGATATGCGCTGTTTTAATCATCCGTTCCAGGTACCGAATCCGGCTCTCATTGATATTTTTGTCCCGCTTTGCCGCATGGTATTCAAAATTCTCACTCAGATCGCCATGTGCCCTGGCTTCCTTTACTGCTTCCAGCGCTTCCTTCCGCACAACCAGCTTCCGATATTCGATCTCTTCTTTCATCTTCTGAATATCACTTTTGGTCAATTCATCATACATCTTTTCTGCTTCCTTTCCAGCTCCGGTCTGTTCTTCCGGAAATTTCTCACATCCGGCATTTACTGCCGGAATTTCGGATCATACCAGCGGATAAACCAGTACACGTCGAATCCTTCCTGCCACTCTGCCTCCGACATGCCCAGATACTGCTTTAAAATCTCATACTTCTGCTTTGCCTCATCCTCATTTCCCAGCCTGCGTTCCCGCATTGCCTCCAGGTAATATTCTGCCGCCTGGCCATGCCGGATGAGATAACGATAGGATATGCTGTCACAGCCTGCCGACTGCTCCATCCATCCGGTCAGCCTGCCCCGCATCGCGCGGATCCGTGCAATCGCCGCTTCCTGTCTGGCTGCCGCTTCCTTATCCACACCGGGTCCGTCCTGCTCCGGCTGCTCTTCATAGGCCAGACGGGACAGTTCCCTGATATATTCCAGAACCTCTCCTGCATGAACTCCGTACATGGCGCGAAAATAGTTATCCACCAATGCATCGAAATCCTGTTCTTTTTTCCACAGAGTCTCTGCCAGAATCCACATGCCGAGACCGGTCGGCGCAAAGGCACGGGTTTCCTGACAGCTGATATAGCCGGACATACCCAGGTTTTCCAGGTTCCGGATATCCTGCCACAGAACCTTCGCTGCATAATAATCGCCCCAGTCCCGGAAAAGATTCCACATATAATGGTATTCATACATAAAGCTGTCCCCATGAAACAGCTTCTGCCATCCCTTTAGAAAAGCAAAGTTTTCTTCCACTGCCTCCGGAAATGTCAAATGATTCCGGCTGAAGGGAGGCAATTCGCCGCATGCACTGCTTCCGTCCGGAAATGGCTTCATATAAGACCGGCTGATCGGTGCAAACATGAAAATGAACCGGTCCGGATTCCGCAGCCGTTCCTGCTGCGGCGGCCACAGCAGATCCACATAGCTTAAAAATACAATTTTCGTGGAAATTCCCTTCGCAGTCAATTTTTCATCCAGTCGATTTAATATTTTCACATACCAGTCTGCCGGCCGCAGCTGCCGGCAATTCTCACATTCACAGCTGTTATTGCTGCCGTCTGCCAGCCAGAAATGCATGACATCAATTTCAGGGTTCCTTTCCAGATAGCGCACCGCTCCGTCCGTAATCCGCTCCCGTACCTCCGGATTGGAATAACACAGATTCGTATTCAGCGGTGCTCCCTTGAATAATTCTCTTTTCCCATTGATTTCAGCCAGATATCCTCTGCATTCCTCCGGAACGATCTCCTGTGGACAGGTGTCCCATCCCGTACCGGAAATGCCGATCGCCTCTGTTGTCATCCCGTGTCCGGCCGCCTGCCAGATCAGGCCACGCTGCTTGATCTGCGGCATCAATATATCCCGTACGAAAGCTGCCACGTCTGCCTCGGCCGGGGCCTTTTCCGGTACTGCATACGGATTATTCCGATGTTCGTACCAACATTTGAAGAACTCATGCGGAATCAGGAACTGCGTAAAGTAGGAATTCATCCCTGCCTTGGGGAGCCAGTCTACCAGATCCAGTACATTTTCATATGATACGGCTCCTTCAATACAGATTCCTCTGTGCCGATAGGACGGCGCTTCCCTGACCTCGACCGTATGGGAGCCTATCTGTCCGGGACATTTTTCTCCCAGAATACCCGGCCGGAGAAAATAGTACCCCATCTCACGCAGGTACCGATAAGCACCCAGCAGTACGCTTCTGTCATTGCTTCCCCGGATCCGTCCTCTGAAATCCTCTATGCAAATCTCATATGCATCATCCCATTTCGGGTCGGAAACAGCAAAGGTCTCCGGCGATACCTCCAGCACAAGCTGCTTCAGATATGGATTTTCCTTCCGATATGGCAGCACATGAGCCTGCACTCCTGCTTTTTCCAGATATTTTTTCAGTTCCTGTGCTGCAAAGGCCAGCACCGTACTTTCCTCCTGAAACTGTATGATAGTCGTATTCTCACGGTTCATCACGATTTTTTCTCCCTTCTAGCCGCTTACCTCCGGATAAAATCCTTCAAAAATGAAATAGTCATAATATCTGCGGACTTCCTCCAGCTCTTTTTTCGTCTGCACTGTCCACGCTATGGATGGGCAGCCATACAGCTTCCGACATAGATTCTTAGACAGAGAATACCTGCCCCGGATGTCGTATGCAATAAAGTCCGGCTTTGTTGCCCAGTTTAACAACAGATGCTCCGCAACCGCATATTGTGGTTTTCTGCCCTTCTCCATATCACGCGGACGCATGGCGAGCTGCCCTCTGGTCACCTGCGGTGCATATCTGCGGAACCACATCAATGCCTGCGGATGAAAGGACTCGATACAGTACGGCCCCGGATAATTCTTCAGAAGCTTCTGCACTGCTTCACATACACCGGCTGTGATATTTTTATATTTAATTTCTACAATCAGCGGTACCTGTCCGTTCACCAGGGAAAGCACTTCGCTGAACAGGGGCACCTTCTCCCGGCTGGCAAACAGCGGCACAGACTGCAGTTCTTCATATGTATAGCTGTCTATCTGACGATCCACTCCTGCCGCCCGTTTCAGATCAAAATCATGGAAAACGACCACCTGCCCATCCTTCGTCATCTGCACATCCAGTTCAATTCCAAATCCGGCTTCCACTGCCCTTTTGAACGCCGGAAGGGAATTTTCCGGAACGCCCTGCTGCAGATCGTGCAGTCCCCGATGAGCATAGTACCGCACAGCAAGCTCCTTTGGATGATGACCAAGGCGCGGCAGAATAGCTGCCAGATAGGCGCCTGCCGCCCCCAGAAGGATCTCCTTCATTCGTTTCATTTCCGGCACCTCCTACCGGATCACAGCACGGGTAATCTCCGCCAGAGAGTGCACTCCGCACATCGCCATAGCGTCCTTCAGCTCTGCCCCGATCTGTTCAATATAGGCAGCCACACCTTCACCGGCACCGCCATATACTGCGGTTACAAACGGACGTGCAATCAGTACTCCATCCGCTCCCAGTGCCAATGCCTTCAGTACATCCACGCCGGAACGAATTCCGCCGTCCACAAGGATCTTCATACTGTCACCCACTGCTTCTTTTATCTCTGCCAGTACCTCTGCAGTCGCCGGACCCTGATCCAATACACGCCCGCCGTGATTGGATACCACAATGGCCGCTGCACCGGCTTCCTTTGCCTTCAGAGCTCCCTGTACCGTCATAATTCCTTTGACAATAAATGGCGTATCACCGCAGAGCGCAATAATCTGCTGCAGCTCCTCCACTGTCTTGGCACCTGCTGGCGGCATCATATTTTTCAAAAACGGCAGACCCGCCGCATCGATATCCATTGCAGCAGCAAAAGCTCCGGAGTTCTTCACCAGCTCCAGCTTTTCCTGTACAGTTTCCAGATTCCACGGCTTCACCGTAGGAATACCAAGCCCGCCGCATTTCTGAATCGCAGCTGCCGCTCCCTTCATCACAGCCGGATTCGTACCATCACCGGTAAATGCCGCAATTCCATTTGCCGCACAGGCGGATACCAGCACATCATTATAGGTTTCATCATTATAGATGTCTCCGTAATGCAGATTTACAGCGCCTACCGGTCCTGCAAAGAACGGATACCGAAATTCCTTTCCGAATAAGCTGCATGTCGTATCCACCGGTTTATTTTCACAGAGGGTATCCATGTTCACCCGAATCTCCTGCCATTTATCATAATTCCGGATGGCCGTATCTCCGGCTCCCTTTGCTCCCGGCCCCGGCATCTGATTCCGGCACGCCCTTCCGTTACAGACCGGACATACTTTACAGTGCGGTCCGATACATGATTTTGCCTGTTCCATTACTTCTTTAAATGTCATTCTTTCTTCCTTCTCTCTATTCTGCAGATGACGGCAGCGCAATCCACTCCATCCTCTGAATTTAATTTTCTTTCAGTATAGCATATCTTTTGCCCACCATCCACAAATCTTTCACTCAAAAAGATCCCCCGGACCTTTTTATCGCATGCCTGGCAAAAACAAGCAGCACTCCATATGGAGGATCTCCCTTCCACATGGAGTGCTGCTGTTCTATATCAATTTCATTCCTTTTTCTTAAAATGCCGGATCTACGGATGTTGTCCATGCACCATTGGTAAAGTCCGGAATCGCTACTGCCTGACCACCAAGTGAGATGGATTCCTCAGACAGTGCGGTAATGCTCATCCAGGAAGCCGCATCATATACATCGATCGGGCATGGTTTTCCATTCATAATACTGTCGAAGAATGCTTCGAATACCAGCCAGTCCATACCGCCATGACCGCCCTGTACGCCATCTGCCAGGAACTTCTTCCAGATCGGATGATCATATTCTTCTTCGTACTCTTTCGCATTGCCCCAGAACTTATTCCAGAACAGCTCTTCCTCCATGGTATATTTCTTATCCAGAAATACGGTGTCATTTTCTTCTTCGTACATACCCTTTGTACCGCAGACTGTGAAGTCTCTGCTGTAGAACCGCGGCAGCGTTGTATTCAGTGTCAGCAGAATGGTCTCTCCGCCGGCACATTTGATCAATGTGTTGACTACATCGCCCTGTGCAAATCTGGTATGCAGGAGCTTGTCATTGTCGCTCATGCAATCCTTCACATATTCATGAAGACCTGCAGACCGGGATGACATCGCTGTCAATGACAGCATTCGATTACCATGATTGATGCCCAGAATCTTTGCGATCGGTCCCAGCTCATGGGTTGGATAGTTCTCTGCATTCCGATGGGTATAGTTGCGCAGCCGGTAATGTCTGTTTTCTTCACCCTTTGCTACTTCCTCGCGCAGATCATGCATATATCCGCCGCGGCAGTGCACGATATCTCCAAACAGTCCCTGCTTCACCATATTCAGTGCCATCAGTTCACGACGTCCGTAGCAGCAGTTTTCCAGGAACATAAACGGTGTATGGGTTGCTTCGTATGTATCCACAAGATCCCAGCACTGTTTGATGCTGTATGCACCGCCGACCTCCATACCGACCGGCTTTCCTGCCTTCATGGCTTCAATAGCTGCCGGTACGTGACTCTCCCACGCACAGGTTACTACAACGACATCTACATCATCCCTATGGATCAGTTTCTTATAATCCGTCTCCATAGCCGGGCGGTGACCGCAGATCTCCTCTGTCAATGCTGCCGCCTGTTCATTTCTGTCCTCATATACATCGCATACCGCTGTAACCTTTACGGTCGGCATCAGAAGAATCACATCCCTCATCAGCCACTGTCCTCTGCTGCCCAGTCCAATAATACCTACGTTTAATTTTTCCATACTATTTTCTCCTTTTACTTTTCTGTGCAATTGCCTGCCTGCTCTGCAAATACCTCAAGATCTATGCTTTCTCCGCCATGGCATCTGGAGTATTCCGCTGCAGCTGCCATAATATGACTCTGAATTGAGACATCGATGCCGGTCCGCAGCTCTTTCTCATCTGCCTCTTCCTCCAGCGTACTTAAGAAATCATGGATCATCCGATTATCTCCTCCGGAATGTCCGCTCATATCTCCTTCTGCCAGACAGATTTCCTCCGGCTCTTTGCCGAACTCCGTTACAACGATCCGGTCTTCGTTCAGATTGCCGCAGATATCCCCCATTGTGCCGCATACCTTAATCGTCCGCCCGCCGCCGCTGGTAAATGCTGTCATCGTAAAATCTACCGTGACATGATCCTCGAATTCCATATTGACCACCTGATGGTCTACCACATCATTATCACAGGCATAGACACATCTGCCGTAGGGACCTTCCTGAATCTGACGATACACCGCTTCTTCCGTCAGCTCATGCGGTGTCAGCACATTCACCGGCCATGGATCGAAAGCAGGCTCTTCTTCCAGACGCCGGATCACATCCCGAATCCCTGTGCCGGCGTTGGTAACATAGATCTTTTCTGCATCATACGGACAGTTTTCCTTCGCTTTGCAGCCGTCCATACATCGTCTGGCAGCTCCCGCAGGCGCTTTTTCCGGTCGGAACTGATAAAGGCTTCCATAGGATGATATCTTTTTGCATTTTTTGTCCAGGAGCCAGCAGAAAATATCCATGTCATGGCAGCTCTTAGCCATGATCATCGGACTGGTCTCTTCACTCTGTCTCCAGTTACCGCGTACATAACTATGTGCCTGATGCCAGTAGGAAACATTTTCCATTGCCTGAATGGTCACCACATCTCCGATCCGTCCGGACTGAATAATTTTCCGGATTCCAGAATAAAATGGAGTATACCGGAGTACATGGCCGACAGCAACCATCTTCTTATACTCATGCGCTGTCTTTTGCAGCAGCAGACAATCCGCAATATCCGGTGAAATCGGCTTCTCGCAGAGCACATGATATCCTTTCCGGATCGCCTGCACCGCCTGTTTCACATGCTGCTTATCCTGGGTTGCAATCACACAGACATCCGCAAGCTTCGGTGCATCCAGCATCTCTTCTGCAGATGCGAAGCAATTCTCCGGTGCGACACCGTAGATTCGCTGCGCTGCCTTCCGTCTCTCTTCCAGCGGATCTGCCATCGCCGTTACCTGCATTTCCTCCGGCGCCACCAGCTGGTAATGTGCATAGATATCATTCCCACGGCTGCCGAATCCGGCAATCGCTACTGTCATTTTTTTCTTCATGAAACTTCCTCCTGATTTCTATTCTGTAAATACAATGTATCATACCCGAAAACACATTACTATACGAAATCAGATAGATTTTCTTTGAATTCAGATACCTTCTGTATTCCCTGTTTCATTCCTTCCCGCAATATATTTCATAGGCGATTCCCCGATCACCCGCTTAAATACGGTACTGAAGTAGTTCTGATCTCCGTATCCCAGCATCGCAGCCGTCTGACCGACACTATAGCCTTCTTCCAAAAGTGCTGCGGCCCGACGTACCTTCAGCTGATTAAAATACGTCATCAAGCCGATTCCGGCATAGCGGGAAAATGTCTTTTTCACCGTCGCCTCGCTCATATGACAAAGCTTTGCTATTTCCGGCAATGTCAGACGTTCCTCCAGACAGGCTTCCAGTACCTTCACAATCCGTCTGTAGTTTCTGGCACTGACCGAGGTATATGTCTGAATCACCGGATCCTTTCGGGACAGAACCAGCAACAGCAGATTCTCGAATTCGGCCAGAAACAGATGCGCCTGCACCTCCTGTCCCGGCAAAAGCTTGCTGATAATATACCCCTGGTCAACCTGAAAGATCCTGTCCCGCTTTCTTATCATTTCACAAAGCTTCTGTACTTCCGCCTCCTGTAGGGTAAAGCGACGTTCTTTCATATCCGGTATAATATCGCCTGCAAAGGAAATGATCGCAATATGCGGCCTGGTTCCTTTCTCTGCCCAGATCCGGTGGAATTCCATCGGCTTATGCAGGACAGCCTGTCCCTTCTCCAGCGGGAATACATCCTTTCCCGCCGTAACGCCGATCGTGCCGTCGATCACACAGACAAGCTCCCAGAAATTATGTGATTCTCCGACAAAGTAATAATCTTCTTCATAGGTATTTTCAAATACTGTAAACAGCGATGTGATACGGATACATTTTTCCACCACGCATCCCGGTATTGTTTTCTTCATATATACTCTATCGCTCCCTGTAACTGACATTTCTTCTCTATTATACTACCTTCCCGGTCGTTTAGAAAAGGGTGATATAGTAGCAAAAAATGCTGTGCATCCGGAGTATCCCCATCTGCACAGCATTTTCTTCGCCTCTCGGCTTTCTTTCACACACACATTTTATAAAGGAACAAAGGGGAATATAATCCTTACGCTACCGCAAATTTCCGGAGCGTATGATTCATTTCCTCATTCTCGCCATGGCAGCGTACTACCACGGTTTTTCTTATGCCAAGGCTAAGAATCCCCAGTAAAGACTTGGCATCTACAATGATGCGGCCATAGGAAAGATCAATATCAAAATCACATTTCTCGGCTGCATTCACCAGTTCCTTCACATCTTCGATTGCGTTTAACTGAATTTTTGTCTGAGCCATTTTTTAATCATCCTTTCAAGAAATCCCTTTGTCTCAACCATCAAATGAAATCCATTTCATTTGATGTGGCTATTATGCGGTCTTTTCC
>DNJM01000102.1:1906-7580 GCA_003489085.1 Lachnospiraceae bacterium | reverse complement strand
TGTCGGACTTGAAAGATAAAATGAAACGATTTGCAAAAGGAAATTTTCAAATGGAGCGGCCGGAGGTGTTCTTTAAGCAGACGCATCTGGAATTGCGGATAGGTGAAGGAGAGATCTATCAAGGCAGTTTTGAAATAGGGAACCGTCTGGAGGGAGATATCAGGGGACTGGTATATCCATCTTCTTTTCGTGTGCATCTTCTGGAGCCTGGCTTTGAAGGGAATCCTGTGACCGTTCGTTTTACCTATGATGCCAGAGGACTGGAACCGGGCTATGCTGAACGGGGCAGCTTTACGGTAGCAACAAATGGCGGCGAGTTCCGAATTCCGTTTACTGCGGTTGTGGAAAAGCCATATATTATGACTTCCTATGGGAAGATTCAGTCGATGCGGGATTTTAAGAATCTGGCCAGACAGGATTTCCAGGAAGCACACCGTCTGTTTCGCTCCAGAGAATTTTACGATGTTCTGAAATATGAAGATAAAAGGATCTATGCGCTTTATGATAATATGCGGAAATGGTCCCTTGGGGAGTCGGCACTGGAGGAATTCCTTGTAGGAACCAAGCAGAAAGAAAAGCTCTATCTGACACTGCTGAAGGATGAGAAGCAATATGATACCATTCTGGAGTCCGTAAAGGATGAAGTATTGCTGGAAAAGAATTCCTGGGGCTATCTGGAAATTCAGGTGAGGGCAGAGGGAGAGTTTATCCGGCTGCCGCAGAATCGGGTTACAACGGATGATTTTCTGGGAAACCACTTCCAGCTTCCTTACGTGATTGAGCATGAGAAGCTCCATGCCGGCTATAATTACGGACGGATTTATCTGGAGACACCGTATGATCGGCTGGCATTTACGATTGTGGTACACCAGGCTCCCAATCAGCCCAGAAGGGAAAGAGAGTCGGAATTTTTGCTGGCGCAGGTGGTGAAAAGCTATCTTGGAATGCGTGCCGGCAGGACAGATCTGAATACATGGACGGACAGCGCGGTGGCAAAGCTGAATGCACTGCGTGAGAAGGAGCCGGAGAAAGAGCTATACCAGCTGATCCTGGCAGAGATCTATATGCAGGGGCAGAAAAGAGAAGAAGCAAAATGGATTCTGGAAAATTATAAATATAAAAAGTCAGAGCTTGGGAAGACGCCGATTCTTGGTCTGTATTATCTTTATCTGCTTGCCCGGATGACGGATAATGCAAAGCAAAATGAAAAGGTTCTGGGAGAAATGTGTCGTATTTACCTGAAGAATCCAAGAAAATGGCAGATTGCATTGATGATGATGCTGCTGGATCCGCTGTATGAGACACCGGGCAACCGACTGCGTCTTCTGGAACGGCAGTTTTCCAACGGAGCAAATGGAATCCGGTTTTATCTGGAAGCCTTTGACTGTTATCTGGAACGACCGGATCTGATGAAAAAGCTGGGAGCTTTTGAGATCCAGGTGCTGAATTTTGCTGCAAAATACAGGCTGCTTACCAGAGAAGTGGCCCTTCACGCAGCAGAACTCGCCTGTCAGCAAAAGAGTTATGAAGCCGGTCTGACCCGGATGCTGATGCAGACCTGGAGGATGTTTCCGGAACAGGTGGTACTCTCTGCGATCTGTATGCAGTTAATCAAAGGGCACATAACGGATGGAAAAGTACATGAGTGGTATGAGAAAGCAGTAGCAGCAGAGCTTAAGATCGCACAGCTGTATGAATATTTTATGCTGAGTCTGGATGAGAAACATATCCGGGGTGAGCTTCCGCGCGCGATCTATCTATATTTTCTTCATGGGAATACACTGAACTATAGAAAAGCAGCACTGCTGTACGCCAATATTATTACTTATCAGGACGAAAACGGAGAATTATATGAGGCATATCGGGAGCAGATAGAAGCATTTGCCTGGGAACAGCTTGGCAAGCGGCGGATCAATGACCAGCTCAGGATGATTTATCGTCGTTTCTGCAGCGAGGAAGGGATGAATCCGGCCAGGCTGCAGGCAATGTATGATATCTGTCATGCCTACCAGGTTACGACGAAGATGCCGGGCATGAAGTATGTTCTGGTTCTGGAAGCGGATGGAACGATCAGCCAGAGGACGGCTTACGATGCAGCAGATGGAGCACAGGTATTCCTATATGATAAGAATACCAGAATTGTCTGGGAAGGGAAAAATGGCTGGCATTATGCAGATTCTTTTACCTATGACACGGTACGGATGTTTTATGAACCGAAGTTTCTGGAACTGTGCAGACGATACGTGCAGACGACAGAAATTGTGCCGAAGGACAGTACGGAGATTGTGATCAGTTTCGAAAATATACAGAAGTTTGGTCTGGATCTGTTTGAAGAGGACAGTGTATTCTGCATGTGCAGTAAAAGGATCCGGGAGGAGAATTATAAAGAAGACGATTTCCTGAGTGCCTTGTGTTATCAGCTGTTTGAGCGTGGACAATATGATAAGGTGATTCTGACCTATCTGTCGAATTACTACTGCGGCGCGACGAGGAATATGAAGAAGCTTTGGTACGCGGCACGGGAATACGGTGTCAATACCAGAAGGCTGGCAGAACGAATTATCACACAGATGCTATTTACGGAGACACTGTACCGGGAAGAAAAGATTTTCCTGGATTATTATGGGGGAAATCCGTATTTCAGAATCAAGCAGGCTTATCTGGCTTATATCAGCCGGGCTTATGTGGTTGAGAATCGCTGTGTAGAAAAATGTATTTTCGAAATTATTGAAAATGAATATAAGAATCATGAAGAATTTGCTGATATCTGCCGATGTGCGATACTGAAATATTATGCAGAACGGCCGATGGATGGAAAGGAAGAAATGCTGGAACATTTTCTGTGTGAGATGACGATGAAGAAGCTGGTATTTCCATTTTACCTCAGCTATCCGGAGGAATGGCTGAGAAAGCTTCAGCTATACGATAAGGTGATGATTCAGTATACGGCACAGCCAGGCAGCCGGGTAAGAGTATTTTATCAGCTGGGACGCGGCAATATGGAGCATCTGAATTATGAATCAGAAATTCTGATTCCGGTATATGAAAATGTCTACGTCAAAGAGTTTACCATATATCAGGATGAAATTCTGCGTTACTATTTCCAGGAGACCAATCAGGAAAAGACTTTGACAACAGAAAAGCGAAGCTGTGAATCGAGAGCGGCAGCCGGATCGGGGAAATATGGCAGGCTGAATCAGATGGCTGTCCTTTCGCAGGATGAGCTGGAAGAGCCGATGAAAAAATATGCAGAAGAAGAATATCTGGCGAGGACAATATACCAGGTATACTAAGTATATGCCGGCAGGACAGGAAAGAAGGAGACGCTACGTGGCAAAAGGGATGAAAATCGGATATGATCTGAATGAAGAAAGCTGTCAGATCAGCTATTATGATGAAGAACTGAGAGAGCCTGTTACTTTGGAAGCGGCTGCGGCCAATTATCAGATTCCGCTGATGATAGGATATCATGACGGAAGCTGGTTCTATGGAAAAAGTGCAAAAAGACTTTCTGTTGTGAAAGAAGGATTTACAGCCGGACAGCTGCTGAGCCGGGCGGTTCAGGGAGAGAAGCTGACTTATGGAGGCAAGACCTATGAAGGGGTCTGGCTGCTGACAAAGTTTATCGAGCTTTCCCTGAAGCAGTTTGAAGAGATCAGTACAGTGACATTTACTCTGTCCACTATTGATGAGGATATGGTACAGATGTTCCGTGGAATTGCACCACGGATCGGGCTGGATCGAAAACAGATCTATGTGCAGGATTATAAGGAAAGCTTTTGCTATTATATGTTTTATCAGCCGAAAGAATTGTGGCAGTATGAATCGGCTCTGTTCTACTGCGACAGAAAGGAAATCCGTGCCTATATGCTGCGAAGACTGCATACGGCATTTGATAAAGGCCGGGAGCCGTTCGTGACAGTGGATGAAGTAGCGAATGCCAAGATGAAGGAGCTGCAGGCGCTGTATCCGGTTCTGAATGTGGATAAGGCAAAGGATGCGGATGCGGGCTTTCGGAAATTTATCCAGGGCGTATTCGAGAAAAAACTGGTTTCCTCCGTTTATCTGACCGGAGATGGATTTGATAATAACTGGTATCCGAATTCTCTCAAGGTGCTTTGCAACGGACGGCGGGTGTTCCAGGGAAATAATCTGTTCAGCAAAGGTGCCTGCTATCTGTCCTGTCGAAAGGAACAGGCCTTTGAAGAAGGTCCGGTATATCTGGACGATGGGAAAATGACGGAGCAGATTTCCTTCCTGGTGCGGCAAAATGGGAAGGACGTCTGGCAGGCCGCAGTAGTATGGGGGGCACACTGGTATGAATCGGACAGACAGTGGGAAGCCCTTTTGACGGATGACAAGGACATTGAAATAAAGATCGAATCGTTGGCGAGCGGAGAAACCCGGATTGAGAAAATACCGCTGGCAGGGCTGTCTGTTCCGCAGCCCTATATGGTGAGAGTGCTGATGAAGATGCTGTTCCTGGACGAACGTACTTTGAAGATTCAGGTAGAAGATGTCGGATTGGGAGAATTATTTCCATCCAGTGGATTCCGCACGGAGAAACTCATACGGTTAGGAGGTAGCAATGGGGAGTTTAATTCTTTGTCATAAAAAGAAAGCGGTACAGCCCTATGAGATTACCAGTATTCATAGACGGATCTATACACTGGAAGAGCTGTGCTACTATATCTGCAATAACATTTATCTGATTGATTATACAGTGATGAACGATCAGCTTTGTGACTGGATTTCGGAGGAACTGGAATTGAAAGAGCTGGCGGGAGTCCTGAAAAATGCCATGAAGCGGCATGGCTCCGTAGAGCAGTTTGTACTGACGATCTTAAGAGGTTCCGGCTTCTATACGCAGGGAGAACTTCTGCGGGTACAGAATATTCTGGAAAAGCTGAAGAACCAGAAGGAAATCGAGCGGAAGAAGTTTAAAGGAGATAATCTGCTGGCAAGCGGAGAAGTGCGGGGAGCGATTCTGGTTTATCTTTCCATTTTATACGATGAAAAGGATGATACGGTGGAGCGGAAGTTCTACGGAAGAGTCTACGGTTCGCTCGGAGCGGCATATGGGCGGCTTTTTCTGTATCAGGAGGCGGCAGACATGTATGAGAAGGCATTTGAAATCTGCGAAGAAGAAAGTATGCTGAAGGCTTATCTGTATTCCTGTCGGAGATACATGGATGCAGAGAGCTATCGGCGCATGATCGGGAAGTGTACGGCTTATATCCGTCTGAATGAGGAGATTACCGAAGATATGGAAGAGGCCGAAGAGAAGGCCGGAGTCAGGCCGACGATGGAACTGCTGGATAAGTGGAAAAAGAAATATCGGAAGAACTGCTGATAGATAAGGGGATTCTATTGGCAGATTCATGTTGCTTTTCATATTTTCCTGTATTATAATCATTCCGTAAGGGAATGGTGCCGGAACAGGGGCAGCGTCCGCAGCAGGATTGCAATTATGAAACATTACGAAAGGGACTGGTGTAAACGTATGAAAAAATTAGAACAGCTTTATGAAGGAAAGGCAAAGAAAGTATTTGCAACGGAAGATCCGGATATCGTTATCGTAGATTATAAAGATGACGCAACTGCATTTAACGGAGAAAAGAAGGGTACGATCGTTGGAAAAGGTGTCATCAATAACCGTATGACCAATTACATT
>DNJM01000102.1:1363-1591 GCA_003489085.1 Lachnospiraceae bacterium | reverse complement strand
ATAACCGTATGACCAATTACATTTTTAAAGTGCTGGAAGAAAAGGGTGTTCCGACACATCTGGTGGAAGAATTAAGCGACCGCGAAACAGCAGTAAAGAAGGTCGAGATTGTACCGCTGGAAGTAATCATACGAAATGTGGCAGCAGGAAGCTTCTCCAAGAGACTTGGTGTAGAAGAAGGAAGAAAGCTGCTTTGTCCAACACTGGAGTTCAGCTATAAGAATGATG
>DNJM01000102.1:886-1049 GCA_003489085.1 Lachnospiraceae bacterium | reverse complement strand
GAGCTGGGCGACCCGCTGATCAACAGCTATTTTGCAAAGGCATTGGGTCTTGCAACACAAGAAGAAATCGATAAGATTACAGAGTATGCTTTCAAGGTAAATGAAGTAATGAAGGAATTTTTCCTGGCAGCAGGAATCGAGCTGATTGATTTTAAGATTGAAT
>DNJM01000102.1:489-617 GCA_003489085.1 Lachnospiraceae bacterium | reverse complement strand
AGCTGATTGATTTTAAGATTGAATTCGGAAGATATCATGGTGAAATTATCCTGGCCGATGAAGTTTCTCCGGATACCTGCAGACTTTGGGATGTAGAGACGCATGAGAAGCTGGACAAGGATCGTTTC
>DNJM01000102.1:0-177 GCA_003489085.1 Lachnospiraceae bacterium | reverse complement strand
GAGAAGCTGGACAAGGATCGTTTCAGAAGAGATCTGGGCGGCGTAGAAGACGCTTATCAGGAAGTATTCAAACGGATTGGCATTCAGTAGGAATTGCCGGCAGGAGGGAAAAAAGTGAGTCACGACAGATATCAGAGTCCATTATCAGAACGGTATGCAAGCAAAGAGATGCAGTAT
>DNJM01000127.1:1036-3049 GCA_003489085.1 Lachnospiraceae bacterium | reverse complement strand
AAAGGAATACGGAGACTCCGGAGTGGTTGTGCTGGCCGTAGGCCAGAAGCCGGGGGAGGTATTTTTACTGCGTGCGGATATGGATGCCCTGCCGCTTCAGGAAGAAACCGGACTTCCTTTTGCATCAAAGAATGAAGGGTGTATGCATGCCTGCGGTCATGATACACATGCAGCAATGCTGCTTGGGGCAGCAAAGCTTCTGAAATTGCATGAAGAGGAGATTGAAGGAACGGTTAAGCTTCTGTTTCAGCCAGGTGAGGAGATTCTGGAAGGGGCAAAAGGAATGATAGATGCTGGTGTGCTGGAAGATCCGCATGTTGACGCAGCTATGATGATCCATGCAATCAGCGGTGTTCCGACACCAGAAGGAATGATGGGTGTTTTCAGAGCCGGTGCGGCCTATGCTTCTGCAGACTGGTTCCAGATCCGGATTCAGGGAGTCGGCGGTCATGGTGCCGTTCCGGAATCAACACGCAATCCACTGGGAGCCATGTGCACGATCTATGAAGGAATTCATGAAATTATGGCAGAGCACAGAGCACCTTCTGACAATTGTGTTATGACGATTGGGGAAATGTACGGTGGAGATACCGGAAATATCATTCCGGATTCTGCCTATATGCGTGGGACGATCCGTACCTTCAGTGAAGAAGTGAGAGCGAATCTGAAAGAAGACCTGGTGAATATGGTAGAGCACATCGGAAAGGCAAAACGGGTGACGGCGACGGTAGAATTCCAGAATGCCTGCCCGATTGTGCAGGTGGATGCGTCCGTACATGAAAGTCTGATGCAATCCATGAAGGAATTATTCGGAGAAGAAAAGGTATTTCTGGTAGAGGAACCGGCCTCCTGTTCCGAGGACTTTTCTTATATTGCGGCTGAGGTTCCGGCAGCAATCGGATGGTACTTTATCGGGGACAGCAGAAATGGCTATACATATGGAGGCCATCATCCGAAAGTAAATTTTGATGATACTTATTTGTATCTGGGTGCTGCGGCATATGCGAAAGCAGGAATAGACTGGTTGAAGCGAAACCGATAAAATGAATGATAAACGGCTCCACATCCTCTTGCACATTGGTGTAATGGATGCGGGGCCGTTTCTTTAGAAGTCATTTGACATGACCTGAGAGGTTATTTGATAGATCTTCGCTTTTGAATTATGATAGCAGCAACTGCAATTGCAGCAATACCAAGGGAGAATAACCATATCAGAACAGAGGTCGTATCACCGGTCTTAACTGCCGATTTAGCCGTAATCTTAAAGGATGCTTCTGCAGAAGCATCACCATATTTGAATTTCAGTGTATGCGTACCCACTTTCAATTTGTCCAGGTACTCTGCCTTTAAAATCACTACCGTACCGTTTTCTGATTTCAGAGTATAATAGGTAGAGTTTACGAGACTCTTATCTACATAGATACCGGTCAGATCCTTAGGATCACCGCTGCAGGTAAAGCTTAATGCCTTTCCGTCACCGATTTGGTGGATACCGCCGCTTCCCTTGGTGACCTTGTAGGTAACTGCTTTCTTTTCAAAAATTGCTTTGACAGAGACATTTTCCTTCGGCATGAGGAAAGTATTGTCCTTAATGGTAATGGTTCCTTCAAGCACTTTCCATTCTTTGAAGGTGTAGCCCTCTTTTGCAGAAACAGATAAGGTAATCTTTGTGCCTTCTGCGGCCTGCGGAACACTTGCAAATGCGTTTCCGCCGCCATCGGTAGTAACTGTAATGGTGTATGCCTTTTCTGCTTCCTTGATGACCAGTGTGTAAACCTGTTCTGCAGTACCTGCTTCATTTTTTGCCAGAATCGTGAATTTGTAGGTGCCGGATTTGGTCGGAATGCCCGTCAGCTTCCCGTCAGCAAAGATAATGCCGTCCGGAAGAGCGGCCTCGTCCTTTGCGGACCAGGTAATTGGTCTGGTGCCGTCTGCTTCAAGCGCTGCACTGTAGGTCTTACCGACAGTAGCTTCCGGCAGTTCCTTTGTGGTAATAGCTGGCTTTACAGGGGC
>DNJM01000127.1:0-780 GCA_003489085.1 Lachnospiraceae bacterium | reverse complement strand
GCTTCTGCAACTGTGAGTTCGAATGCCTGCTCTGCAGTGCCTGCTTCATTTTTGGCAATTAGAGTGAAGCTATAGGAGCCGGCCTTGGTTGGGGTACCGGTTAGAATATCATCCTTTAAGGAGATGCCATCCGGTAAAGCTGTATCGTCTTTTGCTTCCCATGTGATAGGAGCTGTGCCGTCCGCAGTCAGTTTCGCTTCATATGCTTTATCAACAATGCCTTTTGGCAGTTCTTTTGTGGTAACGGTCGGCTTTATCAACTCTGGTTCTTCCGCTTTTTCTTTCACTGTGAGCAGGTAGTCATTTTCTTCTTTTTCCTTACCGTTATTTGCAATTAAAGTGAAGTTCCAGGTACCGGTTTTTGTCGGAGTACCGATCAGGTGGTCTTCTTTCAGCCGGATACCGTCCGGCAGTCCAATTAAGGGTTCTTTTGTTTCCGTATCTTTTTTGGCTTCTGGATTTGTTACTGGTTCGGTTTCTGTTTCTTTCAGGCTCCAGGTAATGGTGCCGGTCAGTTTTGTGGTAAGTGCTTCTTCATATGCAGTATCCTGAATGGCATCCGTAAGCTGCGCGGGCTTTTCGGAAGCTTCTTCATCTTCTGCGTGAAGCTCCGGTGTAAACATAAGACCGAACAGTAATACTGCGGTTAATAGACAAGATAATAGGGGTTTCCATCTGTACTTCTTTTTCATAATCGTCCCTCCTTTATATGAAATAGAAAGAGCATTCGTTGTGAAAGCTTTTATGTTATTCTCATTATAATATAAAAACAGATAATAG
>DNJM01000216.1:397-6867 GCA_003489085.1 Lachnospiraceae bacterium | reverse complement strand
TAGGGGATCCCTGCTTCCCGGCAGGCCCGGCAAAAGCCTTTTAACCGCAGCCCATCGACCCGTGTCTCCACATTTCTCTCTTCAATCTTTACTTCATTTACGAATCCGATCCGGCTGTGTCCCATGGAGATCAGATAACTTGCTGCCAAAAAGGAGCCTTCTTCGTCCTGTGTTCCGACATTCAGATTCTTTTCATCCGGGAAATAGCAGTCCGTAAATACTACCGGAATTCGTATCCGATCCCGGATCTTTCTGCACACATCCGTTTCCAGTCCAACGGTAATCATGCCATCCACATTCCAGTTTGCAATCAGCCGCATCAGCTCCTCCGAAGAACGGGTCGCATAGAGCATCATAAAATATCCCTGTTCCCGGATCTCTCTCTCGATTGCTCCCAGGATCTCCGAAATAAATGGCCTCCGAAAACTGCCGCCGGCATCCTCTCTGAATTCATTGATGATCACACCAATAATCCGGGACTGATTCTGTACCAGCATACGCGCCCCCATATTCGGTACATAATGCATCTCTTCCATAATTTTTTCGATCCGCTCAATTGTCTCCCGGGACACCCGTTTTGTATTCCCGTGGATCACATTCGATACTGTAGTAAAACTGACACCTGCTGCTTTTGCAATGTCTTTTATCGTTGCCATAAATGGTTGATTCCTCCGTTGGTTTTACGTTAAACTATTTTCCCGGATCTGTCAATAGTTTTCTGCTCCTTTTACCTCTTTTTCTGCCGGCATCGGTGCACGGTGCCTAAAAGATATTCAACTTCCATATGGCAATTAAAATAGATCCAACCGCAACTCCCTTTTTCAGAAGCTGCTGTGGAATCCTGCCGGCATTCTTGCTTCCGATCTGCACTCCCAGCGCATGAAATATTCCTGCTGTTCCCATCATCGGAAGCAGCGTCCACATATCTGTCTGTAGAAAATAGCCTGCTCCTGCCGGTATCGCAATAAAGATAGAATCGAAAAGTGCTACACCAACTGCAGTCCGCACCTCCATCCCACATACAACCAGAAGCGGCATAACCAGAATCGGTCCGCCTGCTCCCGACAAGGAACATACCGCGCCTGTCACAGCGCCCAACAACAGAATCATCCCTGGCCTTCCCTCCAGAATATTTTTCTTCTGTTCCTCCTTCGGCTCTTTTCGCAGCAAAATGGAAATGCCGGACAATAACACAACCAGATACAGGATCTGTCTGACAGTCGTCTCCGGAATCAGGGAATTCAGCAGTACACCTACAATTGCACCGACAAAGCTGCCTGCTCCTATCTGCCATCCGAACCGGACATCCAAATGCCCTTCCTTCCAATAATTCCATGCACCAATAATCCCGGAAATTAGAAAGGCCAGGAAGCTGAGTGCCAGCGCTTCTGTAACATGCATCCCCAGGTAGCCTGCATAAAGAAGGGGAAGCAGGAATCCTGCAATCCCGGTCATACCGATCATCCCGCCGATCAGAGCATTCGCCGCCGCAATGATCACCAGCTCCAGCATCTTATTCTTCCCCCTTCCGCATCCAATTCCGTGCCTGATATAAAATCCGTTCTTCATCCAGAGTCAGGATCTCCCGATTCTTCATAATCCATTTCCCGTCCACCATCATATGTGTTACATCATTTGCGTTGACGCTCTCTACTAAAGTATGGATCAGATTTCTGCTCGGAAGTAAATGCGGCTGGTTCAGAGAAATTCCAATCAGATCCGCCCGATAACCCGTTTCCAGTTTACCAATGCTTCCTGCTTCATTCAATGCTGCTGCTCCACCTTCCAGAACCATCTGCAGAATCGTCTCAGCGGGCATAATACGTGGCTCTGCAGCCGGTGCGCCATAACGGACGTTCATTACAGAACGGAAAATCTTCATCTCGTTCCATAGACTCATTCCTCCATGCGCTGTTCCGTCTGTTCCCAGGCCGACAGAAATTCCACGGTTCAAATAAGCCGGCGTATTCGGAACTGCCTTAGCGCAATTGCTGAACGGACAGTGACAGATCTTCACTTCATACTCCTGCAGCAGCTCTGTTTCCTTCTCTGAAAGCATCAGACTGTGTGCTCCCAGAAACTGACTGCTCAGAATCCCTCTATTTGCCAGGAACTCATAGGGACGCATCCCGTACCGTTCCAAGGCAAAATTGACTTCCCCTGCATATTCATTCATATGCGCCTGAAGCATGGTATCCCTTTCCTGCGCTCTTGCCGCAGCTCCTTCCATCAGTTCCACAGAACAGGACATCAGAGCACGCAGAGAATAATATACCTTCAGATTGCCCTGCCGATGAAAACCATCATACAGGGCATCTGTTTTTTCCAGCGCACCTTTTGCCGTATCTGCTATGCTTTCCGGAAGTCCCTTCTGATCCATCGTAGAATACGATAAGGCTCCTCTTAAGCCTGACTGCCTGTACACCTCCGCTGCCTCTTCCATATAATAACTGCCCGCATCCACAAAGCCTGCCGTACCGGCATGAATCATCTCCAACGCGGCAAGCTCTGCACTGAAGCGCATTTTCTCAGGCGTCAATGTACTTTCAAAGGGCAGCATGATTCTGGTCCAGATCATCGGCAGCTCATCCAGTACCTGGCCGCGCAGAAGCTGCTGGCCGGTATGCATATGGGAATCGATCAGCCCCGGCATAAAGAGCAGATCCCGACCATTTACTGTGTCTGTATCTGTCTGCATACATTTTCCATGCTCTGCTATCTCCTGAATCTTCCCATCCTGAATCCGGATATCCCTGTGCTGCTCTATTACGTACTGCGCATTTACGATTGTTGTATCTGTAATCAGCATTCTATCTTCTCCTTTTCAGTATAAAACTGCTTTAGATCGCATGCGTCAGAGACAGCATCAGCTGTGCAATAAGTGCTGAGCCAAGGAAGGTTCCCGTCATGACAAAGATTCCGATGATAATCATTTTCCATCCCTGCTTTGCAAACATTTTGATATTATCGCTGATTGAAATTCCGGCAAAAGCACCGACCATAGTCAGCGGTGCCGTAAAATTGATCTGTCCCACAGACTGAATCACGAATTCCCGAATTGGAGATATCGGGCAGGCCGCCAGCAGTCCGATCAAAGAACAATAGGCTACGATCGGCAGCTTCAGCGGTATCAGTTTCGTACAGACAACAGCCAGCATGGAAATAGCCAATAAAACGATGATGCCCGGAAGTGAATCAAAAAATCCCACCTGAAAGCCGACCAGATTGGCTACGGCAATTCCCAGACCTGCTATAATAAATAAAACGAACCATTCTATGTACTTCACCTATCAGGTTTTTTCGTCCAATCCCCAGGTATGCTCAGGAACCAGTAAGAGCTCACGGTTCATTGCCTCTTTGTCCGGAACAGACAGCTTCTCTGTATTCTGCAGCCGCAACAGCCCCCGAAACTGATTCATCTTCCGTGGATCCGTCCCTATGAATCTGTTCTACAGACTGTGGACCACAATTGTCTCCTGTATGTGCAAAGTATACCGCTGCACCGCTGTTACCGATTTCTGTTAACTGACCATAATCATTATTATACATCACCAGAAGCTTTTCTCCGCCTGCAGCCTGCCACCAGAACATGGTCGGAACGTCCGGCTTTGTAGATGCCGGATTGACACCGATATGCAGAAACCGAATTCCATTTGCCGCCAAAATCGGAACCATGGCAATCGTATGTCCCGGTACATCTGTCATTTTTGCTGCGATCGTTTTCATGCCAAAATGTGCATCCAATTTCCGAGAAAGACTTACGCCGTATTCAAAAAGCTCCTTATTCATGCATTCGGTGTGTGTGGTAAATGGCAGTCCATGCCAGCGAACCTGTTGTCCAGATAAAGCGTTCCTTTTCACCACGCATCTGTCTGGCAATCTTCATTGCATTCGGCAAAAAATGGTTCATATAATTTTCCGTTACATTTTTCGCCATATCTGTAAAACCAATGTCCAGATGGGTTTTGAATAATCCGAAAATTTTCTTCATAATTCTTACATCCTCTTACAACGTAACTATGCTCCCTTCCAAACGATAAGTTTTTATGATTTCACTTGTCCGCCTAAAAGGGAGCATATTACATTTTTACCTGTTAGATTTTTTAAAACATCTTATTATTTCCAATTTACAATCTTTCCAAAATCTGGTTTCAGAGCAGCTCCGCCCACCAGTCCGCCGTCGATATCCGGCATAGCGAATAACTCCGGTGCGGTTGTGCCATTTACAGATCCGCCGTACTGAATACGGATTGCTTCAGCTGTTGCTTCATCATAGACCTCCGCAATGCATTCACGGATTCCCTTGCAGACTTCCTGTGCCTGTTCGCTGGTTGCCGTTTTTCCGGTTCCGATTGCCCAGATTGGCTCGTAAGCAATGACAGCTTCTTTTGCCTGTTCGCTGGTCAGTCCCTGAAATCCGATCTTTACCTGCTGACGTACAAAGTCCATAGTAACACCCTGTTCTCTCTGCTCCAGAGATTCTCCGCAGCACATAATCGGTGTCAGACCGTGTTCAAATGCTTTGTGCATTTTCTTATTGATGTCTGCATCTGTTTCTCCAAAGTAGCCTCTTCTTTCAGAATGTCCGAGAATAACGTATTTTACACCTGCATCTACCAGCATATTCGGAGAAATTTCGCCTGTATATGCACCTTTTTCCTCAAAGTACATATTCTCAGCGCCAACCTGGATGTTGCTGCCTTTTACTGCTTCTGCAACCGGTACGATATCGATTGCCGGTACGCAGAATACAACATCAGCCTCTTCTGTTGCTACCAATGGTTTCAGTGTATTTACCAGTTCTACTGCTTCGCTTGGAGTCATGTTCATCTTCCAGTTTCCAGCGATAATTTTTTTTCTTGCCATGATATGGCCTCCTTGTTTCAATGATCAGTGAATCTTTCTATTTATTGTTGGCTGCTGCTACGCCCGGGAGTTCTTTTCCTTCCAGGAATTCCAGAGATGCACCGCCTCCGGTGGAGATGTGGGACATCTTATCTCCGAAGCCAAGCTGATTTACAGCTGCTGCAGAATCGCCGCCTCCGATGATGGTTGTAGCATCTGTTTCTGCCAGCGCTTTTGCGACTGCGATTGTTCCTTTTGCAAGGATCGGGTTTTCGAATACGCCCATCGGTCCATTCCATACAACGGTCCTGGCAGATTTTACTGCTTCTGCATATAATTCTGCTGTTTTCGGTCCGATATCCAGTGCTTCCTTATCTGCCGGGATAGCATCTACAGCAACATTTTCTACTTCGATTTCCGCATCAATCGGACTTGGGAAGCCTGCTGCAACAGTAGCATCTACCGGCAGAAGCAGGTTCTTTCCTAAGGATTCTGCTTTCTCCATCATTTCCTTGCAATAGTCGATCTTGGATTCATCCAGTAAAGAATTTCCTACTTCATATCCTTTTGCTTTCAGGAAGGTGTAAGCCATACCGCCGCCAATGATCAGAGTATCACATTTCTCCAGCAGATTGGAAATTACATTCAGCTTATCTGCTACCTTTGCACCGCCCAGGATTGCAACGAACGGACGAACCGGATTCTCTACTGCATTTCCAAGGAAGTCAATTTCTTTCTGCATTAAGTAACCAACGACTGCCGTGTCAACATATTCTGTTACACCTACATTAGAGCAGTGTGCTCTATGAGCGGTACCGAATGCATCATTTACAAATACTTCACATAAAGAAGCCAGCTCTTTACTGAATTCCTCTCCGTTCTTGGTCTCTTCCTTGCGATAACGGGTATTCTCAAGCAGGATAACCTCGCCGTCCTGCATTGCCTCTACAGCTGCCTTTGCATTTGGGCCGACTACTTCCGGATCTGCTGCGAATTTCACTTCCTGTCCTAAAAGTTCAGACAGTCTTGCTGCAACCGGTGCCAGAGACAATTCCGGTTTCGGTTCTCCCTTCGGTTTTCCAAGGTGAGAACAGAGGATGACCCGGCCTCCATCTGCAATTAATTTTTTAATTGTCGGAAGTGCCGCTACCAGACGGTTTTCATCGGTAATTTTTCCTTCCTTTAACGGTACATTGAAGTCACATCTGACGAGGACTTTTTTACCTTTTACATTAATATCATCTACTGATTTTTTGTTAAGCATTGGAATCTGCCTCCTTTATATTTTCAACAAAAGGGATCCGGTCCATTGCAGACCGGACCCCCTCATGAGTCTCTGTACCAGAGTCATACGATTACGATCTATCGGCTCTTAGATTTCTCCAGCGATGATTTTTCCAAAGTATTTGATTGTACGAACCATCTGGCTTGTGTAAGAGTTTTCGTTATCATACCATGATACAACCTGAACTTCTGTTGTTCCGTTGTCTAACGGCATAGCCATTGTCTGAGTTGCATCGAATAAAGAACCGTATGTCATACCAACGATATCGCTGGATACGATTTCGTCTTCATTATATCCGTAAGATTCATTTGCTGCTGCTTTCATAGCTGCATTGATTTCT
>DNJM01000216.1:0-127 GCA_003489085.1 Lachnospiraceae bacterium | reverse complement strand
TGCATTGATTTCTTCTTTTGTTACAACTCCATCTACAACTGCTGTTAAAATTGTAGTAGAACCTGTTGGTGTCGGAACACGCTGAGCAGATCCGATTAATTTACCGTTCAGTTCCGGAATAACCAGA
>DNJM01000198.1:2466-7275 GCA_003489085.1 Lachnospiraceae bacterium | reverse complement strand
GGACACAGAGAGTACATAACTTACCGATAGAATAAAAGAGTACCTTAAGCAGACAGAACAGACATAAAATCGAAATCCGTGCATATATATAATAATGTCGGTATTCGAATCAGTAAGGAGGTATTAAGGGTTATGGGACAGGAAGAGAAGAAGACACCGGATGGAGTGATATCCATCGAAGAATACCTGAAAAAGAGAAAGCGCATCAGGCAGACGGGAAAAAGACCCAGACAGGGGACATTTGAGAAGGAAAAAAGTTCTGCCCTTCTTCTGACAGAACTTTATATGTAAAATGAAATACACAGGACAGAGTGTGCGGCGTCAGTCTTCGCGATGCAAAAGCCGGTACATCAGGATACCGGCATAAGAAAGAACCGGGATCAGTATCGTAAGAGCTATCGAGGCTTTAAATAATCCCATCGCTTTGGAATGATCGGTCAATGCAAAAATCAATGTACACAGGTACATCAGAAGCAGCAGGATGACAGCTGCTTCGGCCAGAATTCGTTTATATCGTTTCATTTGTTTGATCCTTTCAGAGATATTTTTTAAGGATATTATATAAAGAATGTTGGAAAACTGCAAGAAATAGTATATAATGTCTTAAGAATCTTGAAAATGTACAAAGGAGTATTATCGATATGGCTTTATTAGAAAAGTGGCATGAAATAGCATATTCAAAGAAAATGGATCAGATGGCGCTGCAGAAATTCTGGAACAACTATTTCCTGATTGAAAAGAGAATCTACGAGCAGCTTCTGGCGAATCCGGATGAGGAAGTAAAGGGAACTGTAAAAGAGCTGGCGGAAAAGTACGGCGTAGAGGTGCTGACGATGGCTGGCTTCCTGGACGGTATCAACGAAAGCTTAAAGGAAGAGAATCCGATCGAGACGATGGAAGAGGATACGGTTGTCAGCCTGGCATTTGACAAAGAGAAGCTGTACAAGAACATGGTAGATGCAAAAGCAGAGTGGTTATACGGACTTCCGCAGTGGAATGAGATCTTCACTGAGGAAAAACAGAAAGAGTTGTATAAGGAACAGAAGAATTCTACAACGATCCGTAAGCCGAAGAAAATCGGAAGGAACGATCCGTGTCCGTGCGGAAGCGGAAAGAAATATAAGCATTGTTGTGGAAAGAATGCGTAATGAAGCAGGTACAGTAAAATGATCTGGCTGACAGCGGCGGGCGTGCTTTGTTTTCTCTATTATTTTGGAATTGCGGTTTTTTCACAGCAGTGGAATACTACATTTTCCGGTTTTTGGGCTGCAGCAGGGCTGTTCTTTCTTGCAGCAGGACGGGCATGGCCTTACCTGGGAGCGACAATGCAGCATATTTGCGGCATGATATTTCTGTTGGCTCTTCTGGCTGTGGCGGCAGTTGAGGGAAGAATTCTGCATGCGATGCGTAAAAAAGTACCGGAGGATCTGGAATGGCTGATCGTTCTGGGAGCTCATGTGCGGGGAACGAAGGTAACGGATACGCTGCGGCGCAGATTGGACCGGGCAGCGGAATATGCGAAACTGCATGATGGCGTACGGATTGTGGTGTCCGGCGGTCAGGGAAACGGAGAAGCTGTTTCCGAGGCACTGGCTATGAAACGGTATCTGGTCAGTCGGGGAATTGCAGAAGATGCTGTCCTGACAGAAGATACCTCCACGAGTACGTACGAAAATCTGTGGAATTCAAAGGCATTGATAAAGGAGTATCAGACGGCGGCAATTGGCATTGTAACCAACAATTTCCATATTTACCGGGCGGTTCAGATTGCGAAAACCATCGGTTATGGAAACATAAGCGGTGTTCCGGCAAGTACGAAGGCGATTGTATTCCCGAATTATATGGCAAGAGAATTCTTTGCAGAAGGGAAACGACTGATCGAATTGGGAAGACGGAAACGGCGGCAGAAATAAGAAAAGATAATAGAATATAGGAATAGAAAGCCGGTATGGGGATCAGAAAAGGTTTTTATACTGGCTTTTTTCATATAGATAGCAGAGAGTGGAGAGAAATAAGAATGAGAATGCCCGAAATAAAAAAGAAAAACGGTATACAGGTGCAGATAGATGTGATGGAAAAGGAAGAAGGTCTGTTTCTGTATCGATGTAAATTTACTCCGGAGGAAAGAAAGACAGAGGAAAATGGCTGCAGCGAGCTTACCTGGAGCTTCCCTTATCTGGACTGTGCGGGAGTGTGGCATCCGAATTGTGGTTTTAACCGTTCGATCCATGCAGACTGGGCCGGCTACTGCAGAAGCATGACAGCCAGCTCGGCACCGATTCTGTGCCTGTTCAGTGAGGACGGAAGAAACCGGTTCACATTAGCCGCTTCTGAAGCAAAGGAAATTATGGAAATCAGAGCCGGTATTCACGAGGAGGATGGAACAGTACTGCTGCAGGTAAAGGTACCGGATGCCTACGCTGCGGCGGAGGGAACATATGAGATGGAGATTCTGCTGGACAGAAGGGATGTTCCATTTTATGAATCCATTGGAAATGTGTCCCGCTGGTGGGAACAGGACTGTGGGCTTATGCCGATTGCGGCAGGCGAGAGTACACGTGAGCCGGTTTATTCTACCTGGTACAGCTATCATCAGGAACTGACGGATGCGGAGATCGAAAAGGAGTGCCGGCTGGCTGCGGAGATCGGCTTTCAGACCGTGATTCTGGACGATGGATGGCAGACCGATGATAACAACAGAGGGTATGCATTCTGCGGGGACTGGGAGGTGTCAAAAAACAGATTTCCGGATTTTGGCGGTCATATTCAGAAGGTTCATGACATGGGCATGAAGTATATGATCTGGTACAGTGTTCCGTTTTTAGGCCGCCATGCAGAAAAATGGGATGTTTTTAAAGATAAAATGCTGTGTTACCAGGAGGAACAGAAGGCAGGTGTACTGGATCCAAGATATCCGGAGGTAAGGGAGTATCTGGTTGAAACCTATGTAAAAGGAATTCGCAGGTGGAACCTGGATGGGTTCAAGCTGGACTTTATTGATGAGATTGTAGAAAGAAAAGACTCTCCGGCGTATAATGAAGCAATGGATTTCAGAAGTGTGCAGGAGGCACTGGACTGTCTGATGATCCAGATCTATGAGGGCATTTCAAAAGAAAATCCGGATGTGATGGTCGAATTCCGCCAGCGCTATATCGGTCCCAATATGAGAAAATACGGAAATATGTTCCGTGTGACAGACTGTCCTGACTCTGCAATTCGCAACAGGGTAGGAACCGTGGATCTGAGAATGCTTTCCGGACGGACTGCCGTTCATTCGGACCCGCTTATGTGGCATGTGGATGAAAAGCCGGAGCTGGCGGCAATCCAGATCATTTCCAGCATTTTCGCGGCGGTGCAGATTTCCGTAAAGCTGGAAGATTCTACGGAGGAAATGAAGAAAATGCTTCGCTTCTGGGTCCATTTTATGAGAGAGAATAAAGATCTGCTGCAGAAACAGCAGCTGCGCCCGCAGGAGCCGCACAATCTGTATCCTGTCGTATGGTCCGTAGGAAAGGAACAGGCAATAGGTGCAGTGTATACGGAGAACAGAATCGTTGCGCTTCCGGAAGAGACGGACAGCTATATTCTGCTTAACGGTACGAAGGGCAAGAGAATGGTTTTCGAATCCGAGGCAGAAGGAACTTATGAAGTCCTTATAAAAGACTGTACCGGTGAAGTAACAGAGAGCTTTATCCGGAAAGGGAAGCTTGCCTTGCAGCCTGTTCAGGTACCCATTGCAGGTCAGATTTATATCAGGAGAAACAGATTATAAAGGAGATTATTATGCCGATAAGATTTCACAAGAACGCAAAAGAATTCCATCTTTACAATAATTCCATCAGCTATATCATTAAAATTCTGGAAAATGGGCAGCCAGGTCAGGTATATTTTGGAAGAAGGCTTACCGATAGGGAAGATTTCGGATATCTGGTGGAATATGCCAGAAGAGATATGGCGCCGTATCCTTTTGAAGGAAGAAGTGACTTCTCACTGGAGCATCTGAAGCAGGAATATCCGACCTTCGGATCCGGCGATATGAGATATCCGGCATTTGAGCTGGAGCGTGAGGATGGCAGCCGGGTTGTGGATTTCAGGTACAAGAGTTATGAAATCTATAAAGGAAAGAAGAAGCTGGAAGGTCTGCCTGCGGTATATGTGGAGAGTGAAGAAGAGGCAGATACACTGGAACTGGTGTTGGAGGATGAACTGATCCATACTCAGATCGTTCTGTCCTATACCATATTTCGGGATCATCCGGTCATTACAAGGCATGCGAAGTTCTTATGTGAGCATCCGGAAGGAATTACCCTCTTAAACTGTATGAGCGGCTGCCTGGATCTACCGGATAAGGAATACGCGATGGTTGAATTAGCCGGCTCCTGGCTGCGGGAGCGTCATCCGCATAGCAGAAGGCTGGGATATGGCATCCAGGGTGTATACAGCATGCGCGGCTGCAGCAGCCAGCAGTTTAATCCGTTTCTGATGCTGAAGCGTCCGAATGCAGATGAAAACAGCGGCGAGGTACTGGGCTTTAGCCTGATCTATAGTGGAGATTTTCTTGCCCAGGTTGAGGTGGATAATTTTGATGTAACGCGTATCGTGATGGGGATTCATCCGAATGAATTCCGGTGGTATCTGAAAAAAGGAGAGAGCTTCCAGACACCGGAAATGGTACTGGTGCATTCTGTAAATGGAATGAATGGAATGAGTCAGACATTACATACGCTGTACCGCACCAGACTGGCCAGAGGCGTCTGGAGAGACAGAGTCCGGCCGATTCTGATCAATAACTGGGAAGCAACTTATTTT
>DNJM01000198.1:0-2196 GCA_003489085.1 Lachnospiraceae bacterium | reverse complement strand
TAACTGGGAAGCAACTTATTTTGATTTCAATGAAGAAAAGATATTGAAGATTGCCGGGACAGCGAAACAGCTGGGAATTGAACTCTTCGTACTGGATGACGGCTGGTTTGGCAAGAGAAACCTGGACAACTGTTCTCTTGGAGACTGGTATCCGAATTATGAGAAGCTGCCGGACGGTATTACAGGACTTGCGAAAAAGATCGAGGCGCTGGGGCTCTCCTTCGGGCTCTGGTTTGAGCCGGAAATGACCAATAAGGACAGCGACTTGTTCCGCGCGCATCCGGACTGGCTGCTGGCAGACCTGCGCCGGAACTACTGCCACAGCAGAAATCAATATGTACTGGACTTCTCCAAACCGGAGGTAGTGGATTATGTTCATGCACAGATGCAGAAGATTCTGCGGGAAGCACCGGTTTCTTATGTGAAATGGGATATGAACCGTTCCTTCTCCGAGGTTTTCTCCAACGGAAGAGGAAAAGAGGTGCAGGGACAGGTACGGCACAGATATATTCTGGGGGTATATGAGCTGTATGAACGGCTGCATCGGGAATTTCCGGAGATTTTGTTCGAATCCTGCGCAAGCGGCGGAGCCCGTTTCGATCCGGGAATGCTGTATTATGCACCGCAGGCATGGACTTCGGATGATACGGATGCTGTAGAAAGAATCAAGATCCAGTATGGCACGTCCTATGCCTATCCGATCAGCAGTATGGGAAGTCATGTGTCGGCGTCTCCGAACCATCAGGTATTCAGAAATACTCCGCTGGATACCAGAGCAAATGTTGCTTACTTCGGAACCTTTGGCTATGAGCTGGATATTACAAAGCTGCCGGAGGAAGAGCTAAAAAAAATGAAGGTGCAGATTGCATTTATGAAAGAGCATAGAGAATTGATTCAGAAAGGGCGGTTTTATCGGCTGAAGAGTCCGTTCGAGGGAAATTCATCTGCATGGCAGGTGGTATCAGAAGACGGAACGGAAGCGCTGCTCGCTTATTTTCGGGTACTGCAGCCGGCGCAGGGCGGTTTCGAACGGATTTACTTAAAAGGCCTGGAGGAGCTGCATGAGTATGCCGTGCAGGAATGCTTTGGCGCGGAAATCGATTGCGGTGTACACTATGGGGATGAATTGATGTATGCCGGTTTCAGTGTATCGGATGTTTCTTCCGGTGTCCCGGGAGTGGCAAGAAAGCAGCAGGGAGACTATTTTTCCAGACTGTTTTATCTGAAAAGAGAAGATTTTCACCGTTGACAAATCAAAAAAGCCTGCTATAATGAATTCATACATGAAAATGCGTTGACGAGAAGAGTAGGGTGAGGAAGGATACAGAGAGAGGAGCCGTTGGCTGGAAGCTTCTTATTGCCGAATCATTTGAAGACCACCTCTGAGCGGCAGAAAAACTGCACGGTGATTCCGTTATCATCAGAAAGAAGTGGCCCGAACCGACAGGTGCCTGTGGTATTTGTATAGTTTGGTGCAAGCGGGGTGGAACCGCGAGTATGATATTGTATTACTCGTCCCTTGCAATGAAGAAAAGCATTGCAAGGGACTCTTTTTATTACCAAAAGACATTACAAAGACTAAGGGAGGAAAAGAAAATGAAAAGTGAAAATTTTTCAGAATGCTACCGGCATTCTATGGCACACATTCTTGCAAAGGCCGTAGTGGAAATCTTTGGAAAGGATCAGGTAAAGCTTGCGATCGGACCGCAGATAGACGATGGCTTCTACTATGATTTCTTATTGCCGCGTTCAGTTAGTCCAGAGGATTTTCCGGTGATTGAAAATAAGATGCGTGAGATCCTGAAACGGAAAGAAGATTTTAAATATGTAGAGGTATCCCGGGAAGAAGCATTGAAAGAATTCCAGGGACAGGAATTTAAAGAGGAACTGATTCAGGAACTGCCGGAAGGTGAGACAATCAGCATTTATTATACAGGGGATGATTTTAAAGATCTGTGCAAAGGACCACATGTTGCCAATGCAGCAGAGCTTTTAAGCTGTGCCTTTAAAATCAAGGCAGTTTCTTCTGCTTATTGGCGCGGTAATGAGAATAATGCCATACTGCAGAGAATCTATGTATTTGCCTTTGAGAAAAAAGAAGAGTTAAAGGAGCATTTAAAGTTCCTTCAGGAAGCAAAAGAAAGAGATCATAAAATTCTTGGACCGCAGCTGGATTTGTTTTTCATGGATCCTACT
>DNJM01000153.1:31134-31414 GCA_003489085.1 Lachnospiraceae bacterium | reverse complement strand
GAACCGGGAACGGAATGCTATAAACAGATAATAGGAGATTTTGGAGCGGGAATTCTTCAGGAAGATGGAAGAATAGACCGGCCGGCACTTGCGGAAATCGTATTTGGCCATCCAAAGGAGCTGGAAAAGCTGAATGCAGCCTTGCATCCGGCAGTAAAAGAAGAAGTCAGAAGAAGAATAGAAGAAGAAAAAAAACGTGGCACCGCGTTATTCATACTGGAAGCAGCACTCCTTCTGGAGGACGGATATGACCGTATCTGCGATGAAATCTGGTATATTT
>DNJM01000153.1:30535-30828 GCA_003489085.1 Lachnospiraceae bacterium | reverse complement strand
TCTGCGATGAAATCTGGTATATTTATGCAGCTGAGGAAATAAGGACAGAACGTCTGATGGCATCCCGGGGCTATTCTGCCGGGCGGATTCAGCGGATGATGGCATCGCAGAGAAGTGAGACCTCTTTTAGGATGCACTGCAGCCGTACGATTGATAACAGCGGAAATTTTGAAGAGACTTGCAGTCAGCTGAAAAATGCGGTAGAATCATTAAAGTAATAAGAATACGAAACAGGCAGGAGAAAAAACAGCATGAGACTTTGCAGTATAGCCAGTGGAAGCAGCGGAAACTGT
>DNJM01000153.1:27959-30516 GCA_003489085.1 Lachnospiraceae bacterium | reverse complement strand
GAAGCAGCTTTATTAATTGAAGATAAATATGATGAAATTTGTGATGAATTGTGGTATATTTATGCAGGTGAGGAAATCCGAAGGGAACGACTGAAGAAAAGCCGCGGCTATTCGGATGAGAAAATAGACAGTATATTTGCCAGTCAGCTTTCGGAAGAAGTTTTTCGTTCCCATTGTGATGTGATAATCGATAATAGCGGAGTTTTCTCACAGACGAAAGAACAAATCAGACAAAGGATGCAATCGTATGAGACTATGTAGTATCGCCAGTGGAAGCAGCGGAAACTGTATTTATGTGGGGAGTGACCATACGCATCTGCTCGTCGATACCGGAATCAGCAAAAAGAGAATCGAGGAAGGACTGACGGCACTGGATATGAAGGGGGAAGAGCTGGATGGGATTCTGATTACCCATGAACATTCTGATCATATTCAGGGCTTGGGAGTGTTCAGCAGAAAGTATCAGATTCCGATTTATGCAACGAAGGGAACACTTTTGGGAATTCTAAGCAGTACCTCCCTGGGAAGGATTCCGGAGGGACTGTTCAGAGAGATTCGGACGGATGTACCGTTTACGATCGGAGATTTTAATATCAACGCATTTGACATTTCCCATGATGCCAATGAACCCTGCGGCTACCGGATGGAATCCGGGAATAAGGCAGTGGCCGTAGCAACGGATATGGGAATTTACAATGAATATACGATTGAGCACCTGAAGGGATTAGATGCGATTCTTTTGGAGGCCAATCATGATATACATATGCTGGAAGTAGGGTCCTATCCCTATCAGCTGAAGAAGCGGGTAGCCGGTTCTTTGGGGCATTTGTCCAATGAGGCGTCAGGAAGGCTTCTCTGTGACATTTTGAATGACCATATGAAGGGAATTGTACTGGGACATCTCAGCAAGGAGAATAACTATGAACAGCTGGCCTATGAAACGGTGAAGCTGGAAGTGACTTTGGGAGATAATCCTTATCAGGGGGGTGAACTCCCCATTTCGGTAGCAAAGAGGGATTGCATTTCGGATGCGGTGCTGATATAAGGTTCAGAAACAGAAAGAGTAGAGGAAGATGGAATATGAAGAAAGTAACAGTCATTACGGACAGTAACAGCGGGATTACGCAGATGCAGGCAAAGGAGATGGGAATCTCCGTCCTCCCGATGCCCTTTTTTATTGACGGAGAGTTATATCTGGAAGATATTACACTGACACAGGAGGAATTCTACCGGAAGCTTCAGGATAATTCAAGCATTACTACATCACAGCCTTCTCCGGGGGATGTGATCAGCCTGTGGGATAAGACATTGGAAGAGTATGAAGAGATCGTTTACATTCCGATGTCGAGCGGACTCAGCAGCTCCTGCGAGACAGCCATGATGCTGGCGGAAGAGGACTATGAAGGGAAAGTGTTCGTGGTCAATAACCAGAGGATTTCCGTTACGCAGAGACAGTCCGTTCTGGATGCGCTCGAGCTTGCAAAAGCCGGAAAAAGCGGTGCGGAGATCAAGGCGATTCTGGAAGAAAATAAATTCCAGTCCAGCATTTATATTACCGTAGATACTCTGAAATATCTGAAAAAGGGAGGACGCATTACTCCGGCGGCAGCAGCCATCGGTACTGTGCTGAATCTGAAACCGGTATTACAGATCCAAGGGGAGAAGCTGGATGCTTATGCCAAGGTCAGAGGATGGAAGCAGGCGAAGAAAGCAATGCTGGATGCAATGGAGAAGGATCTGCTGCATCGGTTTGAAAACCAGAAAGTTCATCTGGAAGCTGCTTATACCTGCTCTGAGGAAGAGGCACTTGCCTGGAAAGAGGAGATTGAGGATCGCTTCCCAAATTACAAGGTACAGATGGACAAGCTGTCCTTAAGCGTAGCCTGCCATATAGGACCGGGATCTATGGCGATTGCCTGTTCAAAAGAATTGTAGAATATGAGAAAACCTTATCCTGTTTCAGAAATGAAAACTGAAATCGGATAAGGTTTTTATTTGAGGTCTGTCAGCCTATACAACCAGGAGCTTCCTGCGAAGTTCATTCTGACCGGGCTGTCCGAACCGGTTTGTCAAAACGGATTCATACAGAGCCGTACAGTACAGATTTTCCTGCAGCATCTGAAGCCCGTCTGCCGGGAGAAAACGACTCTTTGCAGGAGCGGTAAGAACAGGCAGTTCAGAAGAGGACGTGATCTTTCTGAGTACGTTCGTGCTGTCCCGGCGGAATCCCAGAAGCCTTGCATAAAAATGGTAATCTGCTTCCCGGTATCGATGGATGGCATCCGCTTTCTGACCCAGCAAAATGTGAAACAGGGCGCGGCTGATCCGGCTGTGAGTCAGCTCGCGGGTTTTTAAAAGAGTGATGAATTGACTGATGCATTGATAATGGTCCAGGTTTCGATAGATCCGGTTCGCCAGCTCTTCTGAGACATCCGCATAGGAAGTCAGGGAGGAGGCGTCCTCCCTTAGCAGGCAATGCTTTAAAAGCAGAGAAAAGTCATCAGAAGAAAGCGGCGCCCGTGTATGCCAGATCCTTTTTATGATCTCCAGTGTGTCC
>DNJM01000153.1:27428-27727 GCA_003489085.1 Lachnospiraceae bacterium | reverse complement strand
CAGTGTGTCCGATGGCAGAACAGTGTGCAGACAGCCGAGTGCTTCCGGCTGCCCAGAGGACAGCTGCAGCAGGGTCTGCCGGATTGCTGTTGCTGAACTAAAGGAAGAAGAAAGGGCCGCTTCATGATAGCCACTGCCGGTTCGCTTCAAAGGGCAGGGCTCTATACGACTGTTTCTTTTCTTAAGAGCTTTCAGATATTCTACTGCCAGAATATTATTCGGATCCATGACAGCCTCGGCCGCTGCCGGATCCAGAGAGGCGAGTGCCGCCTGTCTGGCAGCCGGATAGGAAAGTCCCT
>DNJM01000153.1:26829-27138 GCA_003489085.1 Lachnospiraceae bacterium | reverse complement strand
GGATAGGAAAGTCCCTGCTTCAGATTCTGCTTTAGGGCGATACGATAGTCCACCGGCTCGATAAGGAGCAGATCAGCGGCTTTTGTAAGAATGGCCGGATCTGAAGTTTCGCAGCCAAAGCAGAGAGCATCTATGCAGCCAAGTCTGTCCAGGAGGGCAACGGCTCCTTCTGCAAAGAATTCAGCACTCTGGCAGGAGACGGAGACCGGCAGCTCGAATACGGCAGCTGCACCAAGACGAAGTGCAGCTGCCGCGCGTTCATACTTGGAACAGACAGCCGGTGCTCCGCGCTGTACAAAATCACCGCTC
>DNJM01000153.1:9368-26540 GCA_003489085.1 Lachnospiraceae bacterium | reverse complement strand
TGTACAAAATCACCGCTCATGACGACAACAGCAGCATCTGCCTGTGTAAGCTGCAGAGCCTTTTGAAGGTGATAGGCATGCCCATTGTGAAAAGGATTGTATTCCGTAATCAGTCCGACAAGTTTCATAGCGCATTCCTTTCCATATTATACTGAATGTTGACAATAGTATATCACATTTTTTCAGGATAACAAGTGACGGGGAGATATTGTATCAAAAAATAGACAGGAAGTGTCTTGTATACATGGGAAAATTGCGCTATAATAATAGTAATTGAGATTGAAAGAAAGGGGCCCTTTACAATGGGATTTATTGACGAAATTAAGGACAGAGCAAGGAAAAACTTAAAAACGATCGTACTTCCGGAAACAGAAGATGATCGAATCTATCAGGCAGCAGAGCAGATCTTAAAAGAAAAGATTGCCAGGATTGTTCTGGTCGGTGATACGGATATGATCAACAGCAAAAAGAGCGAATATGCTATTGAAGATGCGATCGTTGTGGATCCGAAGACCAATCCGAAGACAGAGGAATATATTGCGCAGCTGGTAGAACTGAGAAAGAAAAAAGGAATGACCGAAGAGGCGGCAAAAGAGCTTCTCCTGAGCAGCAATACATACTATGGTGTTATGATGGTTAAAATGGGAGATGCAGATGGTATGGTATCCGGTGCATGCCATTCTACTGCCGACACCTTACGTCCATGTCTGCAGATTTTAAAGACCAGACCGGGAACCAAGCTGGTATCTGCTTTCTTCTTAATGGTGGTACCGAACTGTGAATATGGTGAAAATGGTACATTCGTATATGGTGACAGCGGACTGAACCAGAATCCGACAGCGGAAGAGCTGGCTGCGATCGCAGAATCCTCTGCAGAATCCTTCCGGCAGCTGGTACAGGCAACACCGCGCGTAGCAATGCTGTCCCATTCTACCAAGGGCAGTGCAAAGCATGCGGATGTAGATAAAGTAATAGAAGCAACCAGAATTGTAAAGGAAGCAAGACCGGATCTGGATGTAGACGGCGAACTGCAGCTGGATGCAGCTCTGGTACCAAGCGTTGCTGCAAGCAAGGCACCTGGAAGTACAGTAGCAGGAAAAGCGAATGTATTGATTTTCCCGGATCTGGATGCAGGAAATATCGGCTATAAGCTGACCCAGAGACTGGCAAAAGCAGAAGCATATGGTCCTCTGACTCAGGGAATTGCAAAACCGGTAAATGATCTGTCCCGCGGATGCAGCGCAGAAGATATTGTCGGTGTGGTTGCAATTACAGCAGTACAGGCGGACATGCAGTAAAGAAGTATCATGTATTTGACCGGATATATGCCGGTACATATAGAAAAGAAAAAGGAGAATTACCATGAATGTATTAGTAATTAACTGTGGAAGTTCATCACTGAAATTCCAGCTCATTAACTCTGACACAGAGGCAGTTCTTGCAAAAGGTCTCTGTGAAAGAATCGGTATCGACGGAAGACTGACTTATCAGCCGGCTGGCGGAGAGAAGAAGACAGAAGATAAGGCAATGCCGACTCATACAGAAGCGATCCAGTTCGTAATCGATGCTTTAACGGATGCAGAGCGCGGCGTAGTTAAGAGCCTGGAAGAAATCGGTGCAGTAGGACATCGTGTCGTACATGGCGGCGAAAAGTTCGCAAGTTCTGTAGTGATCACCGAAGAAGTTAAGAAAGCAATCGAAGAATGCAACGACCTTGCACCGCTTCACAATCCGGCAAACCTGATTGGTATCGACGCATGTGAGAAATTGATGCCAGGTACACCAATGGTAGCTGTATTTGATACTGCATTCCATCAGACTATGCCTGATACCGCTTATATGTACGGACTTCCCTATGAATATTATGATAAGTACAAAGTAAGACGTTACGGCTTCCATGGAACCAGCCACAGCTTCGTATCCAAGAGAGTAGCTGAATTCCTTGGCAAACCATATGATGCAACCAGAACAATCGTATGTCATCTGGGTAATGGTTCTTCTATCTGTGCAGTAAAGAACGGTAAATCCGTAGATACTTCTATGGGTCTGACACCACTGGAAGGTCTGGTAATGGGAACCCGTTCCGGAGATATTGATCCGGCTATCATGGAATTCATTGCAAAGAAAGAAGGACTTGATATTGCAGGCCTGATGAACGTTCTGAATAAGAAATCCGGTGTAGAAGGTGTTTCCGGTGTATCCAGTGATTTCCGTGATCTGGCAAATGCAGCTGCAGAAGGAAATAAACGCGCAGAGCTGGCACTGGAGATGTTCGCATATCGTGTAGCAAAATACGTAGGAAGCTATGCAGCAGCTATGAACGGTGTAGACAATATTGTATTTACAGCAGGTATCGGAGAAAATGACGGACAGACCAGAGCACGTATCTGCAGCTATCTGGGATATCTTGGCATTGAAATTGATGCAGAAGCAAATGGAAAACGCGGCGAAGAAATCGTTATCTCCACGCCAGATTCCAAAGTAACTGTACTGGTTATTCCGACAAACGAAGAGCTGGCAATCGCACGTGAGACAGTAGCGCTTGTATAAAGACAGTTTTTTATTCCGATGGGATAAAAAGTAAAAAATCCGGTTGACAAAACATTTTCACATGATATAATAGTCTAGGTATGAACAGGAGTGTAACAGCTATGTTAATTGACTTATCAGGAGTGCTGTCTGAACAGCACAGAGGTATTGACACAATTGCAGAACTGGAAATGAATACGTTCCAAAATGGAAAGAGTGTTTTCCCGATCCTGAAGAAAGAGCCGGTGCACATCAGAGTTTCTCACTTGAAAAAGCGTGAACTGAGCGTGGAAGGTGAGACTGATCTGACAATTCAGATTCCATGTGACCGCTGTCTGGCAGATGCACCCGTTGAATTTCGGCTGAAATTTGACAGGCATATTGACATGGATGATAAGGATGCTGTTCATGCGGAAGAATTGGATGAAGCAAATTATATTGACGGATATGATCTTGACGTAGACAGATTACTCTATAATGAGATTTTGGTAGGATGGCCGATGAAAGTTCTATGCCGCGAAGACTGTAAAGGGATTTGCAGCGTATGTGGTCAAAACCTAAATGAGGGAACCTGTAACTGCGAAGATACGGGTCTTGACCCCAGAATGTCAGTTATCCGCGATTTGTTCAGAAATTTTAAGGAGGTGTAAATGTCATGTCAATTTGTCCAAAGAATAAAACTTCTAAAGCCAGAAGAGATAAAAGAAGAGCAAACTGGAAAATGAGCGCGCCAAACCTGGTAAAATGCAGCAAATGCGGTGCATTAATGATGCCTCATAGAGTATGCAAGGCTTGCGGAAGCTATAACAAGAAAGAAATCGTAAGCGTAGAAGATTAATTGAAAATGGCTTAAGGTAAGAGGGTTTGCAGAAATGCAGATCCTCTTTTTCAATTGCAGGATATTTTTGAACGCAGCAGTATAAATCATGAAAAATCACAGATACTGTTTCCAGACGGAATTTTTCGGAAATGTTGAAGAAAAGGATGGGTGAGGAACAGTATGAAAGGAAGAATACATTATGCGTGGATTATATTGCTGGGCGTCATATTGATCCGTGGGTTCGCCGGAGGCGGCATCAATATGACATCAGGGCTTTTTCTTGCTCCGGTTGCGGAAGAACTGGATATCGGAATCGGAACACTGTCCATCTATCTTAGTATCATATCAATCGCGACGGTGCTGTGGCTTCCGGCTGCCGGAAAGCTGATGAACAGATATGATATTCGAGTGACAGCGCTGGCAGGAGCGTTGCTGCAGCCATTATCCTTTGCGGCTTTCGGGCTGCTGCACAGTGTGTATGGCTGGTATGTTCTGGCCATTCCGTATGCAATGGGAGCGACTATTCTGGTAAGCCTTCTGGGTCCTATTCTAATCGGCCGATGGTTTGCGGATCGGGTTGGTCTGATGATGGGGATTCAGATGGCTTTTGTGGGTCTGTTTGGCGCGGTATTTCAGCCATATATATCCAGCGTGATTGCAGAAGAAGGATGGAGAGCGGGATATATGCGAATGGGGCTGGCGGCATTTCTGGTTATTATATTGGCAGTACTGCTGTTTTTGCGGAACAAGCCGGAAGAGTCCGGCCTGCAGCCGTATCGGAGAGCAGGAAAAAAGGAGGCAGCGGAAACGGAGAGTGACAGTATAGAGATCCCGGAAAAAAAGGCGCTGAAGTCACCCTCTTTTTACTGCTTATTGCTTTTTATGATTTCTCTGACCGGTGTCGGAGTGTTTATACAGCATATTCCGACTTATGGAGCGGTTTCCGGATATACACTCAGGCAGATAGGGGTGCTGCTTTCTTTCTCTTCGATTGGAAATGCAGTTGGTTCTATTCTGATCGGAACGGTCAGTGACCGGATCGGAGGCTTGAAAACCAGCTATGGGATGATTCTGCTGGGACTGCTGTCCGTAGCAGGATTTGCATTTGGCAGAGAAAGCTATCTGCTTTTTGGAGCTGCCACCTTTCTTCATGGACTGGTCAGTGCTTCTATTATGGTTCTGGCGCCGGTACTGACAATACAGTTCTTCGGATATGGAGATTATGAGAAGATTTATGCCAGGGTATCCATGGGAGCGCCGATTGCTTCGATTCTATTGATCCCGCTGTATGGATTTATTTATGATAAAACCGGCAGCTACGGAAGTGTGCTGGCAGGCATTGCCGTATTATTGTTGGCCGCATACGTCAGTATTATGGTAGGATGGCAGAAAAGATGTACTTCTGCAGGCTGCCCCGGATGGAAAAAATAGTGAAAATGCCCGGCTTTTTGCCGGGTTTTTTCGTGCAACTGTGGATCTGCTATTGCTTTTTAAAAGAATGTCTAGTAAAATTATGGATAGTCGAAGTCAGGGAAATCATACCCTATGCCGACACCAATGCTAGGAGGAGAAAGCATGTCAGAAATCACAAGAGTTGCCCTGGACGCCATGGGAGGGGACAATGCCCCGGCCGAAATGGTCAAAGGAGCCGTAGATGCAGTAGGCAAGCGGAAAGAGATCAAAGTATATCTGGTAGGAATAGAAGAAGTCATCCGAAAAGAACTGGAGAAGTATACTTATGATAAGGAACGGATCGAGATTGTAAATGCAGCGGAGGTCATTGAAACAGCGGAACCTCCCGTGATGGCAATCCGTAAAAAGAAAGATTCTTCTATTGTAGTCGGAATGCATATGGTAAAAAGAAAGGAAGCGGATGCATTTGTTTCGGCAGGAAGTTCCGGCGCCATTCTGGTAGGAGGCCAGGTACTTGTCGGAAGAAGCAAAGGCGTAGAACGACCGCCTCTTGCACCACTGATTCCTACGGAAAAAGGGGTTTCACTTTTGATTGACTGTGGAGCCAATGTGGATGCCAGACCATCCCACCTGGTGCAGTTCGCACAGATGGGATCCATTTATATGGAGCACGTGCTTGGTGTAAAACATCCCAGAGTAGCCATTGTCAATATCGGAGCAGAAGAAGAAAAAGGAAATGCACTGGTAAAGGAAACCTTCCCGCTTTTAAAAGAATGCGAAGGGATTAATTTTGTCGGAAGCATTGAGGCACGGGATATTCCGCACGGGGCTGCAGATGTAATCGTATGTGAAGCATTTGTAGGGAATGTCATTCTGAAGCTGTATGAAGGTATCGGTGCTGTATTGATTAAAAAGATCAAGGATGGCATGATGACAACAGTCCGCAGCAAGGCAGGTGCCTTACTGGTAAAACCGGCGCTGAAGAAGACGCTGAAAACCTTTGATGCAAGTGAATACGGCGGAGCACCGCTGCTGGGGCTGAATGGTCTGGTTGTAAAAACACATGGCAGTTCCACCGCCAAAGAAGTATCAAATTCTATTATTCAGTGTATTGCATTCAAGGAAGAAGGAATCAATGAAAAGATCCGTGAATGTATGCTGAAAAAGTCAGATTCTTCGCAAGAAGAAGAGAAAAAGTAAAGAGAAAGGAATGACAGATTATGGAATTTGAAAAAGTAAGAGAGATTATCGTGGATGTAATGAATGTAACAGAGGATGACGTGACCATGGATACTGCTTTTGTAGATGACCTGGGCGCTGATTCACTGGATATTTTCCAGATTATTGTAGGAATTGAAGATAAATTCGACATTGAGATTGATAATGATGATGTAGAATCTATTGTAACAGTCGAAGATGCCATTGAAAAGATAAAAAATGCATTGAATTAGCACAGAAATGAACCAACATAGCAGGAGCTGTTGCAGAAGGCTGTTTTGCAGCAGCTCTTTTCGAATACGGAAAAGAGGATGATATGAAAAAATTAAAAGAACTGGAACAGCGGATCGGGTATCAGTTTCAGAATTTCCATCTTCTGGAGCATGCAATGATGCACAGTTCCTATACAAACGAAAAGCATATGAAGAAAGCAGACTGTAATGAGCGGCTTGAATTTCTGGGAGATGCTGTACTGGAAGTTGTTTCCAGTGAGTTTCTGTTCCGCACGTATGAGACGAAGCCGGAGGGAGAGCTTACGAAGCTGCGTGCAAGCATGGTCTGTGAACCGGCACTTGCATTTTGTGCAAGAGAAATTGATCTTGGTTCGTACTTGTTTCTGGGAAAGGGCGAGGAAGCGACCGGAGGAAGGAAAAGGGAATCGGTTACGTCAGATGCCATGGAGGCACTGATCGGTGCGATTTATCTGGATGGTGGTTTTGCTAGTGCAAAAGAGTTTATTCATCATTTTATATTAAACGATCTGGAACATAAGCGTCTCTTTTATGATAGCAAAACGATCCTGCAGGAGATTGTGCAGGCCGGGATGGAAGGCGGAGTTTCTTATGAGCTGATTCGGGAAGAGGGTCCGGATCATAATAAAACCTTTGAAACCACAGTCCATATCGGTGGTAAGCCGTATGGAACCGGAAGCGGCAGATCCAAGAAAGCAGCGGAGCAGGAGGCAGCTTACCGGACCATTCTGCAGCTTAAGAAAATGAAACCGGAGCAGGTGTAACATGTATTTAAAAAGTATTGAAGTACAGGGCTTTAAGTCATTTGCAAATAAGATTCTGTTTGAATTTCATAATGGAATTACCGGCATTGTAGGACCGAATGGGAGCGGAAAAAGTAATGTAGCGGATGCAGTGCGATGGGTACTGGGAGAGCAGAGGATCAAGCAGCTCAGAGGCGGCTCCATGCAGGATGTTATCTTCTCCGGAACGGAGAACCGAAAACCGCTTGGATATGCAACCGTGGCGATTACCCTGGACAATTCGGATCATCAGCTGCCGGTGGATTTTCAGGAGGTTACGGTCACCAGAAAGCTATATCGTTCCGGTGAGAGTGAGTACCTGATCAATGGCAGTGCCTGCCGGCTGAAGGACATTAACGAATTATTCTATGATACCGGTATCGGAAAAGAAGGCTATTCGATTATCGGCCAGGGACAGATTGATAAGATCTTAAGCGGAAAACCGGAAGAGCGCAGGGAGCTTTTCGATGAAGCAGCAGGAATTGTAAAATTCAAGCGGCGGAAGAATCTTTCGGTGAAGAAGCTGGAGGATGAACGTCAGAATCTTACCCGTGTGAATGACATTTTATCTGAACAGGAACGGAGAATCGGGCCATTGTCCAAACAGTCCGAGACAGCAAAAATCTACCTGAAAAAGAGAGAAGAGCTGAAACGGCTTGATATTAATGTATTTCTGATGGAGACGGAAAGAGTTCGGGAGCAGATTACGGAGCTGGAAGGAAAGCTGACGATTGCGTCGGAAGAGCTGGAAGAAAACAAAAGGAAATATGAACGGGCAAAGGAAGAATATGAGGTAATTGAGGAGCAGACGGATGCTCTGGAAGTTGAAATAGAGAAAGCCAGAACGCAGAAAAATGAGACAACACTGTTAAAGCAGCAGCTGGAGGGGCAGATCAGCCTTTTAAAGGAGCAGATCAACAGTGCGCGGATGAGCGATGAGCATTATGAGCAGCGTTTTCAGACGATTGAGCAGGAGATGGCAAGGCGCAGAACCCAAAAGGAAGAACTGGAAGCAGAGCGCGGAGCCATTCAGGAGGAGCTTTCCGGACGGCAGGAGCAGGAAGAAGCTGCCGGCAGAGAGCTGATCCGGATTCAGTCTAAAATTGCCGAGCTGACAGCCCATGCGGAACAGGTGCAGAATGATATGTTTCAGCTTTTGAACGGCCGTTCCGCGACAAAGGTAAAGCTGCAGAAATACGATTCACTGCGGGAGCAGGCAATGACGAAACGGGCGGAGATCTATCAGAAGTTGATCGAAACCAGGAGCGCAGACAGTGAAAAGGATCAGAAATTCAGGCAGTATGAAGATGAACTGCGGCAGATTTCCGGCAGAATCGGAGAAATGACAGCAGAGATACAGGCATATGAAGCGAAGATTGAGCAGTTCCAGGCGAAAATCAATGAGCAGTCCGGACAGCTTCGCATCGGGCAGACAACGTATCATAGAGAGCAGTCCAGACTGGAATCTTTGAAAAATATTACGGAGCGCTATGATGGATATGGAAACAGTATCCGGCGTGTCATGGAACAGCGTACAAAAGAAAAGGGAATCCTGGGCGTTGTTGCAGATATTATCAAGGTAGAAAAAGATTATGAGATCGCTGTGGAGACAGCGCTTGGCGGAAGTATTCAGAATATTGTGACGGATACAGAAGAAACTGCAAAGCGGATGATCACTTATCTGAAACAGAATAAATACGGGCGTGCAACCTTTCTGCCGCTGACTGCAATCAGTGCCGGTACAGGTATTAAGAATATGGAGGCGCTGAAGGAGCCGGGGGTGATCGGTCTTGCCAATACTCTTGTGCAGGTTGAGGAACGCTTCCGGAAGCTGGCGGACCACCTGCTTGGCAGAACGGTTGTAGTGGATCATATTGACCATGGAATCAGTCTTTCCAGAAAATACAGACAGTCTCTTAGAATTGTTACCATAGAGGGAGAGCTGATCAATCCGGGGGGAGCTATGACCGGAGGTGCATTTAAGAATACCAGCAACCTGTTGAGCAGAAGACGTGAAATTGAAGAATTTGAGAAGACAGTTGTAATGCTGAAGCAGGAAATGGACGCCATGGAGAAATCTCTGGAACAGACGAAAAGCCAGAGAACAGCGTGTTATGCAGCAATTGAAGAGATACAGCAGCGGCTGCAGAAAGCGTATGTGGTTCAGAATACGGCAAAAATGAATCTGAACCAGGTGCAGGAGGATCGTTCACAGGCACAGGATACGATTGCCAGGATCTCTCAGGAGAGAGAAGAGCTGGAGCAGCAGCTGAAGGAAATTGCTGAGAACAGGGAGTCCATCCAGGTAGAGCTGGAAATTTCCGAATCCATGGAGCAGAAGCTGTCTGCACAGAGCGAACAGGAACAGAAAGCGCTGGAAGAGCTGCGCGCCGAAGAAGCGCAGGCGCTTAAGAGATCTGAAGAGGTACATCTGGCCTATGCGGCGCAGGAACAGAAGGATGAATTCCTGACAGAAAATATTGCCCGGATCGCCGAAGAACTGCAGCAGTTTATGGAAGAGAAGGATGGACTGATCAGAAACAAGCAGAATATGTCCGGCGAGATTCAGGCAAAAGAGCAGCAGATTCGTGATATTACAGAAACGATCCGTGGATCGGCAGAAGTATTTGACGAGATTGAAGAGCAGATGACGACATTTGAAAAAGAGCGGGAAGTGCTTGGACGAAGGAACAGGGAATGCATCCGGCAAAGAGAAGAACTGCAGAAGCATATGGCGGATCTGGACAAAGAGCTGTTCCGTCTGAACAGCCGGAAGGAAGGCTGTGAGGAGGCTTCGGAAAAGCAGATCAGCTATATGTGGGAAGAATACGAGCTGACCTATGGAGGCGCCCGCGAACTGCGGGATGATACCCTGACGGATCTTTCTCAGATGAAGAAGCAGGTACAGGATTTAAAGGGAGAAATCCGTGGGCTGGGAAATGTAAATGTAAATGCGATCGAAGAATATAAGGAGGTATCAGAACGATACGAATTCCTGAAAACACAGCAAAATGATCTGGTCGAGGCGGAAAAGACGCTGCTGCAGATCATTGACGAGCTGGATGAAGCGATGCGGCAGCAGTTTGCGGAGCGGTTCGGGGAGATCCAGAAGGAATTCGATACCGTATTCCGGCAGCTGTTCGGCGGCGGTAAGGGTACGCTGGAGCTGATGGAGGACGAGGATATTCTGGAGGCAGGTATCCGAATCATTGCGCAGCCGCCGGGAAAGAAGCTGCAGAATATGATGCAGCTGTCCGGAGGAGAAAAAGCGCTGACGGCAATTGCACTGTTATTCGCGATTCAGAATCTGAAGCCATCTCCGTTTTGTCTGCTGGATGAGATTGAGGCAGCGTTGGATGACAATAATGTTGTCCGTTTTGCTCAATATCTGCATAAGCTGACAAAACATACACAGTTTATTGTGATTACCCACAGAAGAGGTACCATGACGGCAGCAGACCGGCTCTATGGAATTACCATGCAGGAAAAGGGAGTATCCACCCTGGTATCTGTCGATCTTCTGGAGGATGAGCTGGATAAATAGAAGAAAAGGAAAGCAGGTGATAGTATGGCAGAAGGGTTATTCAAACGGCTGGTGGCAGGACTTACCAAGACAAGGGATAACATTGTGTCAGGTATTGACAGTATTTTTGGGGGCTTTTCCCATATTGATGAGGAATTCTATGAGGAACTGGAAGAGGTATTGATCATGGGGGATATCGGTGTACATGCCACTATGGAGATTCTGGACAGCCTCAGACAAAAGGTAAAGGAAAGACACATCAAGGAACCGGCAGCATGCAAGGAGCTTTTAATTGAAAGTATCCGGGAGCAGATGGATGTCGGTGAAGCGGCATATGAATTCGAGGAACGGACCTCCGCCGTGCTGGTGATTGGCGTCAATGGTGTTGGAAAGACGACCACCATCGGGAAGCTGGCAGGAAAACTGCGGGATCAGAGGAAGAAGGTAGTGCTGGCAGCAGCAGATACCTTCCGTGCTGCAGCCGGTGAGCAGCTTAGAGAATGGGCGCACCGGGCAGATGCAGATCTGATCGGCGGACAGGAAGGCTCCGACCCGGCAGCTGTGGTGTATGATGCTGTAGCGGCAGCGAAAGCCAGGCATGCGGATGTACTGCTGGTGGATACGGCAGGCCGTCTGCACAATAAGAAGAATCTGATGGAGGAGCTTCGGAAGATCAACCGGGTACTGGAACGGGAGTATCCGGAAGCATATCGTGAGACACTGGTCGTACTGGATGCTACTACCGGACAGAATGCTCTGGAGCAGGCAAGGCAGTTTAAAGAAGTAACTGATATCACAGGTATTATTCTGACCAAGATGGATGGAACAGCCAAGGGCGGTGTGGCAATCGCCATTCAGGCTGAACTCGGCATTCCTGTAAAATACATCGGAGTCGGTGAAACAATCGAGGATCTGCAGAAGTTCCATTCGGATGAATTTGTCAATGCACTGTTTGATATAAAGAAAGAGGAAGAATAAAAAGTGTTACGAAAGAAAGAAGGAATGAAATATGTTTACACTGGAGAAATTTGAAGAAGCCAGTGAGCTGGTCAAGAAGGTTACAAATCCGACCAAGCTTGTTTACAGCGAGCATCTGAGCAGGGAAACCGGAGCCAAGGTATATCTGAAGCCGGAAAATATGCAGCATACGGGTGCTTACAAGTTAAGAGGCGCTTATTATAAAATCAGCACATTGTCGGAAGCAGAACGTGCCAAGGGACTGATTACGGCATCCGCTGGCAACCATGCCCAGGGAGTAGCCTATGCGGCAAAGGCGTATGGCTGCAAAGCAACGATTGTAATGCCGACGGTAACACCACTGATCAAGGTGAACCGCACAAAAGCACTGGGAGCAGAGGTAATCCTATATGGAGATGTATATGATGATGCAGAATCCAAGGCACATGAGCTGGCAGCCGAACATGGGTATACATTTGTTCATCCATTTGATGATATTGATGTGGCAACCGGTCAGGGAACCATTACTATGGAGATCGTCCAGGAGCTTCCGACCGTAGATTATATTCTGGCGCCGATCGGCGGCGGCGGTCTGATCAGCGGTGTTTCTACACTGGCAAAGATGCTGAATCCGAAAATCCGGGTCATCGGAGTAGAACCGGCAGAGGCAGCCAGCATGACAGCTGCACTGAAGGAGGGGCATCCAGTTACATTGCCGAGTGCCAATACGATTGCAGATGGAACTGCCGTAAAGAGAATCGGTGAAAATATTCTGTCGTATGTGCAGGAAAATGTAGACCAGGTGATTACTGTAGAGGATGATGAACTGATCGGTGCATTCCTGGATATGGTGGAGAACCATAAAATGATCGTAGAGAATTCCGGGCTGTTATCCGTAGCCGGACTGCGCCATCTGGATCTGGCAGGAAAGAAGGTCGTTTGCATCTTAAGCGGCGGCAACATGGACGTCATTACGATGTCTTCTATCGTACAGCATGGACTGATCCAGCGGGATCGTATCTTCTCATTGTCCGTTTTGCTGCCGGATAAACCGGGTGAGTTAGTGCATGTGGCAAAAACCATTGCCGATGAGCAGGGAAATGTTATCCGTCTGGAACACAACCAGTTTATCAGCACTAACCGGAATGCGGCCGTGGAGCTTCGTATTACCATAGAGGCATTTGGCACGGAGCATAAGAATGAAATCCTGGAAGCACTGCAGCGGGAAGGCTATCAGCCGCGACTGGTATCAGCAAAACTGTATTAAATATGGAAGCGACAAAGTCCTGTACAGGCAAGGAAGAAAAACTTGTCTGACAGGACTTTTTTATTGACAATACGTGTATAATCGTATACAATTATACGAAATTGAACGTATAGGAGAGTTGGAATGGAAAATAGAAAAGTATATATGAATTATCATAATAATCTGCTGCAGCTGGAAGAGCATATGTATCCGCTGGTTGATGTAAAGAAGCCTAATGTATTTCACAATCTGTTCCCGTATGAGGAGATACCGAAGATTGCATTTAATGACAGAATTGTACCTCATAATATGCCGGATGAGATCTGGATCACAGATACTACTTTTCGGGACGGGCAGCAGTCCAGAGCACCCTATACAACGGAGCAGATCGTTACGATTTATGATTACCTGCATCGTCTGGGAGGCCCGAAGGGAAAGATCCGTCAGTCTGAATTCTTCCTGTACAGCAAGAAGGACAGGGATGCGGTATATAAATGTATGGAAAGAGGCTATGAATTTCCGGAGATTACCAGCTGGATCCGTGCCAGTAAGAAGGATTTTCAGATGGTAAAAGAGATCGGACTGAAAGAAACAGGCATTCTGGTCAGCTGTTCGGATTATCATATTTTTTATAAATTGAAGATGACCCGCAGCCAGGCACTGGCACATTATCTTTCCGTTGTACAGGATTGTATGGAGACAGGAATCAGGCCGAGATGCCATTTTGAAGATATTACCCGGGCGGATATCTATGGCTTTGTTATTCCGTTCTGTCTGGAGCTGATGAAGCTGTCAGAGGAATACGGTATTCCGGTTAAGATCCGTGTCTGCGATACCATGGGATATGGTGTCAATTACCCGGGAGCCGTGATCCCAAGGTCAGTCCCGGGGATTATCTATGGTATTATGACGCATGCCGGCGTACCGAGTGATATGCTGGAGTTCCATGGACACAATGATTTTTACAAAGCGGTCAGCAATGCGACAACAGCCTGGCTGTATGGTGCAAGTGGTGTGAACTGTTCCCTTTTCGGAATCGGTGAAAGAACCGGAAATACTCCTCTGGAGGCAATGGTATTTGAATATGCACAGCTGCGCGGCACACTGGATGGGATGGATACGACGGTGATTACCGAGCTGGCGGAGTATTATGAAAAGGAAATCGGATACCATATTCCTTCCCGTACTCCATTTGTAGGTAAAAATTTTAATGTAACAAGAGCCGGAATTCATGCAGATGGACTCTTGAAAAATGAGGAAATTTATAATATATTTGATACAGGTAAGTTCCTGAACCGCCCGGCAGTGGTATCTGTATCGAATACCTCCGGTCTGGCAGGAATTGCACACTGGATCAACAGCTACTATAAACTGCCTGCAGAACGCCAGATGGATAAGAATTCTGAATTGGTGATTCGACTGAAAAGCTGGGTAGATGGAGAGTATGCGGATGGCCGTGTGACCGTAATGACCGATGATGAGTTGGTCGTAAAAATTACAGAAATCTGCAGGGAGTTACAGCTGATTCTGTAGGAGCATGGAGGAAGAATCATGAGGGAACAACAGGACCCGTCATTGCGGGGACAGGTATTTCAGAAGATTCGGGAAGGAATCTTAAAGGGACAATATAAGGAGCATGAAGAGTTACGAGAAGCCGCTATCGGCGAAGAGCTGGGTGTGAGCCGGACACCGGTCCGTGAAGCACTGCGGCAGCTGGAGCTGGAAGGGCTGGTAGAGATCATTCCCAACAAGGGAGCCTATGTAACCGGTATTTCAGATAAGGATGTACAGGATATCTATGCAGTCCGTTCAATGCTGGAGGGGCTTTGCGCCAGATGGGCAACAGAAAATATTACGGAACGCCAGCTGGCCAGACTGGAGGAAGTAATTATCCTGTCTGAATTTTACAGTCAGAAACTGGGAACAGACCGGGAAGAGCAGGTCGTATTACTGGATGGAACTTTTCATGAGATTTTGTACGAGGCATCTAATAGCCGGATTTTGCGCCATGTACTTTCTGATTTTCACAAATATGCGCAGGTTGCCAGAAAGAATTCACTGCATAAGAATGACCGGGTAGAAAAGTCGATTGCGGAGCACAAGGCGATTCTGCAGGCGATCCGGGATCATGATGCAGATCTGGCGGAACAGCTGGCGAATGAGCATATTTTTCATGCTGTAAAAAACATGAATATTGATGCAGGCTAATTCCAAGGAGGTATGGGATGATGGTAAAAATAAAGATGACGACACCGTTGGTTGAGATGGATGGGGATGAGATGACCCGGGTACTCTGGAGAATGATCAAGGAAGAACTTCTGAAGCCGTTCCTGGATCTGAAGACAGAATACTATGATCTGGGACTGAAGCACAGAGATGAGACAAATGATCAGGTAACGGTGGATTCGGCACTGGCTGTGAAGAAATACAAAGTAGCCGTAAAGTGTGCAACCATTACACCGAATGCAGCACGCGTGGCAGAATACGATCTGAAGGAAATGTGGAAGAGCCCGAATGGGACGATCCGTGCGATTCTGGATGGAACCGTATTTCGTACACCGATTATTGTAAAAGGCATCGAGCCTTGTGTAAAGAACTGGAAAAAGCCTATTACCATCGCAAGACACGCCTATGGAGATGTCTATAAAGGAACAGAAATGAAGATCCCGGGTGCAGGAAGGGCAGAGCTGGTATATACGGCAGCAGATGGGACAGAGGCAAGAGAGCTGATTCATACATTTGACGGTCCGGGCATCGTCCAGGGAATGCATAATATCAGTGCATCCATCGAAAGCTTTGCCAGAAGCTGTTTTGAGTATGCACTGGATGTGAAACAGGATCTATGGTTTGCTGCAAAGGATACCATATCCAAAAAATATGATCATACCTTTAAAGATATTTTTCAGGAGATTTATGAGAAGGAATATCAGAAGAAATTTGAAGAAGCAGGGATTATATATTTTTATACTCTGATTGATGATGCGGTAGCGCGCGTAATGAAGTCAGAAGGGGGCTATATCTGGGCATGCAAGAACTACGATGGAGATGTGATGAGTGACATGATCTCTTCTGCCTTCGGTTCTCTGGCTATGATGACATCTGTCCTGGTATCCCCGGACGGATATTACGAATATGAGGCAGCACATGGCACGGTACAGCGCCATTATTATAAATATCTGGAAGGGCAGGAAACTTCCACGAACTCTGTTGCTACGATCTTTGCATGGAGCGGTGCACTTCGAAAGCGAGGCGAGCTGGATGGAAATCATGAGCTGATGCAGTTTGCTGATGCATTAGAGAAGGCAACGATCACTACGATTGAAAACGGAAGCATGACAAAGGATCTGGCGATAATTACAACGCTGGAAAATCCAACAGTATTAAATAGCGAAGATTTTATCAAAGCAATTGCAGGAAAGCTTCAGGAGTTGCTGGAAGAATAGGTAAATAGATACGTACATATGATAAAGACAGCGGGCACGATGTTTCGATCCGCTGTCTTTACTGTCATTATTCTGCAAGCATTTCCCATTGTTCATACAAATTTTCCAGTTCGGCTGCAATAGCGTCTTTTTCTTTGGAGAGCTCCCGGCATCTGACAGAATTGGTATAGACCTCTTCCAGTGTCATTAACCCGTCAATCTCACCATCGCGCTGCTCCAGTTCTTCAATTCTTTTTTCCGTCCGCTGCAGCTCATTTTTCCGTTTCCGTTCCTTTGCCTGCGCTTCCTTCTGTGCCTGCCAGTCCAGCTTGGTATCAGAAGGCTGCTGTTCCTGCAAAAGCTTCGGGGCTTCCGCCGCATAAATGCGGGTCAGCTCTTCTTTCTTTTCCAGATAGTAATCATAATTTCCGATATAGTTGACGAAGGTATGATTTTTCAGCTCCAGAATCCGGGAGGCTGTCTGGTTAATAAAATACCGGTCATGCGAGACGTATAGTATGGTTCCCGTATAGTCATTCAGGGCCTTTTCCAGGATTTCCTTAGAAGTAATATCCAGATGGTTGGTCGGCTCATCCAGGATCAGAAAATTTGCCTCGGACAGCATCAGCTTTGCAAGAGAAACACGTCCCCGTTCACCACCACTTAAATCACCGATCCGCTTATAGACATCTTCTCCGGTAAAAAGGAAGGCAGCCAGGGTATTGCGGATCTCCGTATTCGTAAGGGCAGGGTAATCATCCGATATTTCATCGAAAATCGTTTTCTCCATATGCAGGACATGATGCTCCTGATCATAGTATCCGATATGTACATTCGCACCCAGACGGAAGCTTCCCTGGTCTGCTGTCTGCAGACCGTTCAGGATCTTCAGAAGAGTAGTTTTTCCTGTACCATTATCACCAATAACAGCAACATGCTCACCGCGTTTGATTTCGAAGCCGATATCCTGGAAGAGATGCTGTTCACCGAAGGATTTGCTCAGATGTTCGA
>DNJM01000153.1:6211-9123 GCA_003489085.1 Lachnospiraceae bacterium | reverse complement strand
GAAGGATTTGCTCAGATGTTCGATAGAAAGAACATCATTTCCGCTGATACAGGATGGCTCCAGTGCAAAATGCAGTTCTGCCGTATCTTCTTCTGGTTTCTCCAGAGGAGTGATTTTAGCCAGCAGCTTTTCACGGCTTTCCGCACGGCGGATGGATTTCTCACGGTTGAAGGAGCGGAGCTTTTCAATAACCGCTTCCTGATGCCTGATTTCCTGTTGTTGATTTAAATATTCTTTCAGTCTGGCATCCCGCAGCTGTTTCTTCTTGGCAGCATACTCTGTGTAATTGCCGAGGTAGGTCATGATCTCACCGTGTTCGATCTCTACGATTTTAGTTACAACACGGTTTAAGAAATACCGGTCATGAGAGACGATCAGCACTGCACCAGGATAGTTCATCAGATAGGTTTCCAGCCAGGTGATGGAATTTAAGTCCAGGTGATTGGTAGGCTCATCCAGAAGCAGAATATCCGGTTTCGTAATCAGCAGCTTTCCGAGAGCAACACGGGTCTTCTGACCTCCGGAAAGAGTATTGACCGGTTTCGTGAATTCTTCTTCTGTAAATCCCAGTCCCTTTAAGACTCCGGTCAGCTCACTTTGATAGGAGTAGCCGCTTTCCTGTTCAAAGCGGGCGGTCATACGATGATATTCCAGTAATCGTGCTTCCAGAGTATCACCGGTCAGATCTGCCAGCTCCTGCTCCGTTTTACGGATTTCTTCCTCCAGACGGATGATATCCGCTTTGGCGGTCTTCAGTTCCTCAAGAATACTTCTGTTGCTGTCCGGAATCTGATGCTGTGCCAGATAGCCAAGGGTCTTTCCTTTTGTTAAAATAATATCACCGGAATCCGGTGCAAGCTCACCTACAATCATTTTCAGAATCGTAGATTTTCCTGCTCCGTTTATGCCGATCAAGGCGGCCTTTTCCCGGTCTTCTATATGAAAAGAGCCCGTTTTTACAATGGTTTGTTCCAAAAAAGCTTTGCAGAGATTGTGACAGGCCAGTACCATAATATCCCTCCTAAATTGTAGCTTTCGTTTTCATTATAACGAAAAATAGATAAATTACAACTAAAAAATTGACTTTGTTGTAACAATTTACTATAATAGTGTACATGATACAAATGAAAGGCGAGGTTGGGAAAATGAGTGAAAGAAAAATATCACAGGCAGTGATCCAGAGGCTGCCCAGATATTACCGATATCTGGGAGAACTTCTGGAAAGCGGTGTGGAAAGAATTTCCTCAAATGATTTAAGCAAGCGAATGAAAGTGACAGCTTCCCAGATCAGACAAGATTTGAATAATTTTGGAGGTTTCGGACAGCAGGGGTATGGCTATAATGTGAAAAGCCTGCATGGTGAGATCGGCAGGATCCTTGGTCTGGATGTGACCCATAATATTATCATTATTGGCGCAGGAAACCTCGGTCAGGCACTTGCTAATTATACCTCTTTTGAAAAAAGAGGTTTCATATTAAAAGGCATATTCGATGTCAATCCAAGACTGGAAGGAGTGACAATCCGCGGGGTGAAGATTCGGATGATTGATGAGCTGAAGGACTTCATACATAACAATGAAGTGGATATTGCTGTTCTTACGCTTCCTAAGGAAAAGGTTGCGGACGTGACTAAAATTGTGGTAGATAATGGAGTAAAGGCGATCTGGAATTTTGCCCATACGGATCTGAACCTGCCGTCTGATGTAATTGTAGAGAACGTACATCTTTCAGAAAGTCTGATGCGTTTATCTTACAACATCAGTCAGAAGCAGCATATGAAGGAAAAAAATTAAAATGTGTCCGGACAGCGTGTAACGGGGCAGGCAGCAAGAGCCATCCCCGCTGCACGTTGTTTTCCGTTCAGAGGAGGTTTAAAAGATGAAGTATCTTCCGGATGGCGCCCAGATGAAGGCGGGCGATCTGGCTACAATAGAAGGGAAAATGGTTCCCTCCATGGTACTGATGGAGCGGGCCGCATTAAAATGTGTGGAGAGAATGCATAAGGAAGCCATAGATCTTAGGAATGTATTGATTGTATGCGGATCCGGAAATAATGGTGGTGATGGTTATGCCATAGCCAGACTCCTTATGCTGGAAGGCTCTCATGTTACGGTAGTGCTCGCCGGCAGGGAAGGCTCCATGAGCAATGAAACACGGCTGCAGCGGAATATACTCAGGAATTATGGTATCGAGGATGTGTCAGAGATTCCGGAAGACTGCTATACGGCAGTGATTGATGCCGTATTCGGAATCGGGCTTTCCAGAATCGTAGAAGGGCATTATGCTGCACTGCTGGAACAGATGAACTCTCTTTCCGGCAGAAAGATTGCAGTGGACATTCCCTCCGGGGTGTCTTCCACCAGCGGTGAGATTCTGGGGACAGCCTTCAGGGCAGATCTGACAGTTACTTTCGCCTGTACGAAACGGGGACTGATATTTTATCCGGGTGCGGACTATGCAGGAAAAATATTTGCAGAAGAAATCGGAATTCAGACAGATTTATTTGACGAATGGCCGGAAGTTGCATATACTTATGAAAGAGAAGATCTGATACAGCAGCTTCCGGACAGACCGGCACATTCCCATAAAGGTATTTTTGGAAAGGTGTTGATGGTTGTCGGAAGCCGGGGGATGTCCGGAGCAGCGTATTTAAGTGCGAAGGCAGCGTGTCGGACGGGTGCCGGGCTGGTGAAGATCTATACCGATGAGGCGAATCGTACCGTACTGCAGACACTTCTGCCGGAGGCCATCGTAGTTTCCTATCGGGAATACGATGAGAAACAGTTCCTTAAGGAGCTTGATTGGGCCGATGTGGCCGCAGCAGGCTGTGGACTGGGAACCGGTGAGATCTCTGCCCATCTTATGGAAGCACTTTGCAGATATGCCAGAGTACCAGTGGTGCTGGATGCGGA
>DNJM01000153.1:4446-5928 GCA_003489085.1 Lachnospiraceae bacterium | reverse complement strand
ACCAGTGGTGCTGGATGCGGATGGACTGAATCTGCTTGCAGAACACATGGAGCTTCTTAAGCTGCTTTCCGAACGGGAGGCAAAACTGCCAAACGGCGGATTGGTTCTGACACCGCATCTGAAAGAAATGACCCGGCTTCTGCATTGCAGGATGGATGAGCTGCTTCCGATACCGGAACGCATCACCAGGCTTTCCGACTTTGCCGATCAGTATGCACCGGCTGTCTGTGCCCTGAAGGATTCCAGAACGCTGGTCTGCCGGAAGGATGCACGGCTGTATATCAATACAACCGGTTGTGCCGCTATGGCAAAGGGTGGATCCGGAGATGTTCTGACCGGTATTATTACAGGTTTTCTTGCACAGCATAAAAGAACATATGATGCAGCAGTTCTTGGATGCTGTCTGCATGGGCTTGCCGGAGAGGCGGCCGCTTTGGAAAAAGGAAATTACAGTACATCGGCAGAGGATCTTCTGGAGGGAATCAGCCGTGTATTGAAGATATAAAGGAGTCGTATAATCAAATGAAACAATACAGCAGAGTAGCTGCAGCCATTGATCTGGATGCAGTAGCATATAATATGGAACAGATGCACAAGAATATCCGAAAAGGAACCGGGATGATTGCCGTGGTCAAGACGGATGCCTATGGACACGGTGCGGTTCCGATTGCAGAAATGATGGAAACCTATGATTATGTCTGGGGGTATGCGACAGCGACCCTGGATGAGGCCGTGCTGCTTCGGAAAAATGGGATTCAGAAACCGATTCTGGTGCTGGGCTGCATTTTCCCGGATCAGTTTGAAGAAATGATTCGTTATGATATTCGTATGACGGTATATCAGGAAGCTGCCATGAAGGAGGTTTCCGAGCTGGCAGTTTCCATGGGGAAAAAAGCCTATCTGCACATCAAGCTGGAGACCGGTATGTCCCGGCTGGGCTTTGCGCCGGAAAAAGAGAGCGTAGATGCCATTTTGTGTATCGCGGGACTTCCGAATCTGGAGGTGGAAGGCATTTTTACGCATTTTGCAAAGGCCGATGAGACAGATAAAGCCTATACCTTTATGCAGCTGGAAACCTATCACAGGATGGTTTCAGCACTTGAGAGGAGAGGACTTTCGGTACCGCTCCATCACTGCTCCAACAGCGCAGGAATCATTGACATACCGGAGGCGAATCTGGATCTGGTTCGCGCAGGAATTGCTATCTATGGAATGTATCCGTCCGGAGAGGTGGATCATAAAAGGGTGGACCTGAAGCCCGCGCTTAGTCTGGTAAGCCATATTGAATATGTCAAGACGATCCCGGAAGGAACCTGCATCAGCTATGGAGGAACCTTTGTAGCACCGCATGAAATGCGTGTGGCTACGATTCCGGTTGGTTATGGTGATGGATATCCGCGCAGTCTTTCGAATAAAGGCTGTGTATTGATCCACGGCAAACGTGCACCCATCCTTGGCCGTGTCTGCATGGATCAGTTCATT
>DNJM01000153.1:907-4262 GCA_003489085.1 Lachnospiraceae bacterium | reverse complement strand
CATGGATCAGTTCATGGTGGATGTAACGGATATTAAGGAAGCGGCCTTCTGTGATGAGGTAGTTTTGATTGGAAAAAGCGGCGGAGAAGAGATCGGGATAGAAGAGTTAAGCACTCTGGCGGATCGATTTAATTATGAGTTCGTTTGTGATCTCGGAAAACGTATTCCGCGCGTATATATAAAAGGGGAAAAGGTAGTAGAACAGATCGACTATTTTTAAGAGAGTCGTTCCTGCATTTGGAATACATTCGGAAAAGGTGGTAATACTAACCATAGCCAGTAAGAAAATCGGAGTGTGAAAAATGCAGGTAAAACGTGGAGACATTTATTATGCGGATTTAAGCCCGGTCATCGGCTCCGAGCAGGGAGGCGTCCGGCCGGTGCTGATCATACAGAATGACATAGGCAACAGGCACAGCCCCACAGTGATCTGTGCGGCGATTACGTCCAGAATGAACAAGGCAAAGCTGCCGACACATATTGAGGTGGATGCCAGACGATATCAGATTGTGAAGAATTCGGTAGTTCTGCTGGAGCAGATTCGTACGATTGACAAGCAGAGATTAAAAGAACTGGTGTGCCATGTAGATCAGGAACTAATGAGAAAAGTAGATGAAGCCCTGCGGATCAGCCTTGAGCTTCATACATAGAAAAGAGGTTAAGAAAAGAATATGGAAGAACATCTTCTGAAGAAAATGAGAAATATATTTTCGGAGGAACTGGAAGATGAAGATATTGCGGAGGAGATACGGGAGCTTGCCGAAGAAGGCAGAAAGCGGGAAGTATTTGCTCAGGATGAAGTGGATATGATTAAGAATGTTCTGGAATTCAAAAATACGGATGCAAGGGATGTTATGACGCACAGGAAGCATATCTTTGCTTTAAGCAGTGAGGAAACACTGGAAGAGGCGGTACAGGAGATCCTGGGGGAACGATATTCCAGGTTCCCTGTATATACGGAAAATATTGATCAGATTATCGGTACGGTACATATCAGGGATATTATGATGGGCTATATGAATCCGGAAAACCGGAAAAAGCCGATTACAGAAGTAGAGGGGTGTCTGAAGCCGGTCAGCTTTATTCCGGAGACACGGAACATTGACCGTCTGTTCAGGCAGATGCAGACCCGGAAGAATCATATGGCAGTTGTCATTGATGAGTATGGGCAGACAGCCGGAATCGTAACGATGGAAGATATTATTGAAGAGATTGTCGGGAATATTCAGGATGAATATGACGAGGATGTGGAAGAGATCATCAAGAGAGCGGATGGAACCTATCTGGCAAGGGGAATCGCTGATCTGGGTGATCTGGAAGAAATTCTTCGGATTCCATTTGAAAAGGAAGATTATGGAACGCTGAACGGTTTCCTGGTGGATCAGCTGGACCGTATTCCTTCCGAGGGTGAGGTCTGCAATGTGGATTATGAGGGATATCGCTTCCGCATTTTATCTGTGGATGACAACATGATCCAGAGCGTCAAGATCATCAAGCAATAGCTCGCACACAGGCAGCGGAAGTCAGGATTGTCAAGTGCAGAAAAAAGTGATAAAATAACAGAGATTTCAGGAGAAAAAGGAGTAGGAGTTATGTCAGGACATTCAAAATTTGCCAATATTAAGCATAAGAAAGAGAAAAATGATGCTGTGAAGGGGAAGATCTTCACAAAAATCGGCCGCGAGATCGCAGTAGCGGTAAAGGAAGGCGGCGGAGCCGATCCGAACAGCAACAGCCGTCTTCGTGATGTAATTGCAAAGGCAAAAGCAAATAACATGCCGAATGACAACATTGAAAGAAGTATTAAGAAAGCAGCCGGGGATGCTAATGCAGCTAACTATGAGCGTGTTACATATGAAGGTTACGGTCCGAGTGGTACAGCCATTATTGTAGAAGCGCTGACAGATAATAAGAATCGTACGGCTTCCAACGTAAGAAGCGCATTTACCAAAGGAAATGGAAATATCGGTACACCGGGCTGTGTCTCCTTTATGTTTGATAAAAAGGGACAGATTGTGATTGATAGAGAAGATTTCGATATGGATGCGGATGAACTGATGATGCTGGCTTTGGATGCCGGAGCAGATGATTTCTCTGAAGAAGAGGACAGCTTTGAGATCCTGACGGATCCGGATGCATTCAGCGATGTTCGTCTGAAGCTGGAAGAGGCAGGTATTCCAATGGCAGCGGCGGAAGTAACCATGATTCCTCAGACCTATGTAGAGCTGACAGATGAAACCGACATTAAAAACATTCAGAAGACGCTGGATCTGCTGGATGATGATGATGACGTACAGGATGTATACCATAACTGGGAAGAATAAGGAGGAAGGATCATGGCAGGAGATTATAAGATAGAGACCAGGTGTATTCAGTCCGGATGGCATCCGGGAAATGGTGAGCCGAGAGTCCTCCCGATTTATCAGAGTACTACCTTCAAATATGAAACCAGTGAGCAGATGGGACGTCTGTTCGATCTGGAAGAGAGTGGCTATTTCTATACCAGACTGCAGAATCCGACCAACGACGCAGTTGCACAGAAAATCTGTGAACTGGAGGGCGGCTATGCGGCGATGCTTACTTCCTCCGGCCAGGCTGCGAATTTCTATGCGATTCTGAATATTGCAAAGAAGGGAGATCACATCATCTGTGCTTCTGCAGTGTATGGAGGAACCTATAATCTGTATGCGCATACAATTGAAAATATGGGAATCGAAGCTACTTTTGTTGATCCGGAGATTTCACCGGAGGAGCTGGACAAGGTATTCCGGGAGAATACCAAGGCTGTCTTTGGCGAAACGATTGCGAATCCGGCTCTGGTAGTGCTGGATATTGAAAAATTTGCTGAAGCAGCACATAAGCACGGCGTACCGCTCATCGTGGATAATACTTTTGCCACACCGATCAATTGCCGCCCGTTTGAATGGGGAGCAGATATCGTGACGCATTCTACGACAAAGTATATGGATGGTCATGCAATGTGTGTCGGCGGTGCCATCGTAGACAGCGGAAACTTTGACTGGGAAGCACATGCAGAGAAGTATCCGGGACTTACCACACCGGATGAGACGTATCATGGCATCGTGTATACGCAGAAGTTCGGAAAAGGTGCCTATATTACAAAGGCAACTGCACAGTTAATGCGTGATCTGGGTTCTATCCAATCTCCGCAGAATGCATTTTTATTAAATATCGGTTTGGAAACCTTACATCTTCGTATGCCCAGACACTGTGAAAATGCAAGACGGGTAGCGGAATATTTAAAAGGTCATGAGAAGGTTGCCTGGGTCAGCTGTGCTATGCTGCCGGGAGATACTTATTATGAGCGCGCACAGAAATATATGCCGAACGGAAC
>DNJM01000153.1:449-603 GCA_003489085.1 Lachnospiraceae bacterium | reverse complement strand
ACAGAAATATATGCCGAACGGAACCTGCGGTGTGATTACCTTTGGATTAAAAGGCGGGCGCGCCGGTGCTATGGAAATGATGGATAAGCTGAAACTGGCTGCTATCGTGACACATGTAGCGGATGCCAGAACCTGTGTCCTTCATCCGGCCAGC
>DNJM01000153.1:0-156 GCA_003489085.1 Lachnospiraceae bacterium | reverse complement strand
CTGTGTCCTTCATCCGGCCAGCCATACGCATCGTCAGATGAATGATCAGGAGCTGATAGAGGCAGGCGTGCAGCCGGATCTGATCCGCTTCAGCGTCGGTATCGAAAATGCAGAAGATATCATTGCAGATCTGGAGCAGGCATTACAGTAATATAT
>DNJM01000050.1:22548-48963 GCA_003489085.1 Lachnospiraceae bacterium | reverse complement strand
GGGACAGTACTCATGATTTTAAAATATAGTCATAGCGGGACAAGACTTTTAGACCAAAGATCCATTGTGAAAAGGCTTGTCTCATAAAGGAGCAGAGCATGAAAACAAATGATATAAAAGTAAATAAGATTTCTGTTTTGGTGGATATAATTGTTTATGTATTATTCATAGGTCTTTTTGGAGGTTTGTGTGTGATATCAATAGTTTTTGTTTTTGATACAATGATTGAGGGGGAATTTCTTTATCTTTTCATGCTTAAGATTAATATGGCTGTATTTGGAATTTTCACAGGAGGAATGGCGTGGTATTTTTTGCGTATGGCGTACAGAGAAGCACATATCCCGATCATTCAGGAGGATGGAATCTATCTTAAATTTTTGTGGAAAACCAAGCAGTATATAGCCTGGGATGCATTAAAAGAGTGGGGAATTGGCTGGAATGATAAGAATGCTGTAGGGAAAGAATATGTTATTCTGCCGTCTCAGGAAGAACGTTTTTTACAGAAAAAAGAGAGAAAATATATGAAGAAATTTATCTATTTCAGTAAAAGAAGGCTTTCTGCGGAAGAAAAAAACAAGATATACATAGCGCAGTTTCTGTCGCCGGGTATCATTGTTTTTCCATATTCAGATAAACTGTATGTGAAGCTATATACGGAATTCCAACAATTAGGCGAAAGAAAGCAAGAACAGTTCCAGTATGGAATAGAAGATCGTATTGTCCCTCTGGATCAGAGAAAGAAAAAAGAAGTTGATCTGGAAAACCAACTGGTATACTTCTTAAGCTGGAAGCGGGGAATGAGATGGCTGATAGAGCATTTATTTGATGGAAGTTACCTGATTTTTTTTATTGCTTTGTTCTTAGTAGAGTTTACCAATTTGGAACATGTAGCAGATATCGCTAGCACTATTTGGCTACTGTATCTATTTTATGTGATTTTTTATTCAGTAAAATTTTTTCAGAAAATTAAAGTGAGTAAAACAGGAATTGAATGTAGGAAAAAGTGGAAAAAGGTTCATTGGACATGGGAAGAGATTTATGAATGCGCAGTATTTGGGGATGATGTTATGTTTGAAGGCAGAGGGGGGATTCGGTATAGTGATACCCGTTACATCTATTTTGCCAGAAAGCCGCTAGAGGGTTATCATAAAAACAAAGAATATTTTCTTTGGCATTATAAGTTGGATGACATCATTATGGTACAGTATTCGGAAGAACTGTATTGGTATTTGAAGAAGCTGGGGGTTTTGGGAATTAAAGAATAGAAAAGAGAATTGAACATATATCAACCAGGAAGTGCTCTGGCGAAGCTGTTCAGCAGACGGCAGCATCGGTGTACAGGGACTTATATTATCTACATTTCCATTTTACGATAAATAACAACAAAGAAGGTAAAGAAATGTCATATTTTGATAGTGTGAATGATAAATTTTTCAATCCATTTTGCTGCAGAAATCGGGAGGTCTATTTTGAATGTATTAGCCTGCTGATTGAAAAATCAAAGGAAATCCCAATTCTATATGAGACGGATGCCAGACAGTGTCTGATTATCTATTTGCAAAATTGTTTGTATTCTATAGAGACAGAGGATATTGGAGAGGAAATCAGCAGTGTGCGGAGTCCGCAGGAAAATGCATCCGCAATTTTGCGATATTTCCGCGTATGTGGCTGGATTACTCCGAAGGAAATTGGGCGTACCGGAGATAATATTGCCTCGGTTTCCGCATATTGCCGCAAATTAATTGATGCGATTCATCGAATTTTTGATCAGGATACGAATGGTGCAATCACAAATCACATTTTTTCCATTTATGAGATTTTGAAAACATCTTTGGGGAAAGAAAGTGTCCGTGCGATTCGGCCATATTCCAATATCCTTGTGCCTCTGGTAGAAAATGAATGTGACTTGAAAAATGAACTTTTAATCTTAAAAGACAGTATTCGTGAGATCATGCGTGTAGTCATGAGAATGCCGGATGTAAATAGTTTTGGGCAGTTCCTGATTAAAGATGAATTGCTGACCCGTTTTTTCAATGACTATTTCTTTATAAAAAAGAGTGGTCTGATTCCCTCGTATATTTCTGAGATCGACAGAATGTTACGTCGGCTCAGACATTCCGAGTTGTATAATAAAATGCTTAGCGAATATAAAAAACTGAAGAATACAGATGAAGTCAGGGCGAAAGAGATAATTGATCGCCAGTTTGGTGAGCTGGAAAGTTTTATCAATTTTGAATACGAACAGGAAATGAATTATATTGATAACAAAATCAATACGTATTACAATTTGTATGCGACCCGCATGATGATGGTGTTAAGCAACGGCACAAATCTTGAACATGTCATAAACCGGATTTTGATGCTGATAAAAGATATGGATGAAGAGAATCGAAAACCCATTTTGCTGCAGCTGGCGCAGGCACATCAATTGCAAAGTGTTGGATTTATCAGCAGAAAATCTTTTGAGCGTCGGAAAAAGGCCAATCCGAATCTGATAAATACCGGAATTGTTACGGATGAACTTTCAGAGGCGGAGAGAAAGCGGCTGACGGATGAACTGATGATGGAGACACCAGACAGGTACAGTCTTGAGCATGTAAAAGATTATTTTGACCGGTTGACATTCTTAGAGAATAAGCTAAGTGTGGATGAATACGGAGTGCGTACAAGGGATGATGCGATGATGGTGGCAGCCAGTATGATTTATTCAGGTACAGCCGGATTTCCATATGAGGTAGAATTCGAAGAGGGGACGGTTGAGACAGAGGTTGCGACAATCAGTAAAATAAATATAAAGAGGAAATGCGATGAGTGATATCAGTTTACAGATTACAATAAGAGAAGAAAATGGTATTTTATTTAAACGATGTATTCGTAAATTGCTGGAATCTACATTTATTCTCCGGGAGAAGGATGAGAAATTATATTCTTTTGTATCCAGAGAATCGAACCGGCAAGACATTTCTGAATATCTTCGAATGATAGGTTTTGATATTCTGGTGGATGACAAAACGGGTGTGGGTATGCTGATTGTCAGTGAAGAGGATGAGGAAACAGTGGGACTGAAACGCGCTAATGTAATTACATTTTCTACGCTTCAATATCACTTGCTTCTGGTTCTGTGGAAGGTTTATCTGGAAAATCTGGGGTATAACGAAGGGAATTTTATCACAAAGGGTGATCTGATTGATAAAATCAAATCTTACGGGGTGATGCCGCTGAAACAGGAACTGAATGTGGCTTTTAAACTATTTAAAAAGTACAGTCTGATTAATTTTGATGAGGATGACCATGGGGAAGATATGAAAATCCAGCTTTACCCCTCATTGCAGTTTGGTTGGGATATTCCACAGTTTCAGACAGTTGCAGATGAATATTTGAAACGAAATGAGGCAGATGAAGAGAATGCTGATAATCCTGAGGCAAAAAGACAGCAGATCAATTCGGATGATTATGAGGAGGACGAGATATGATTTTATTGAAGAAGGTTCGCCTGATCAACTGGTATGGATTTTCCAACGTAACTGCACCTGTCGGTTTTTTTACACTGATTGCTGGAAAAAATGGAAATGGAAAGTCGGTTATGCTGGACGCTATTAAATATGCGGCATTTGGTGATACGATTTTTAATAAGTCATCAGAAAATAAAGGGAGCAGAACACTTTCTTCATATACAAGGGGGCTTCTTGATGCAACTGCCGGAACCTATATGCGTCCGGCCGACAAGGTGCCTAATGTATACAGCCACATTGTACAAGAATATTATGATAACGTGGAAGAAAAATCGTTTATTCTCGGAGCAGTGATTGAGACGAATGCTTCAAACAATTGTCAGACGCTGAGATATGTTGTGGACAAAACAACGCTGGATGATATGGAACATTTATATGTGCAAAATGGAATGAAAATGCCATATTCAGCTTCACAGCTGCAGAAAAAATATGGACTTACTCTGCTGCTGCGGGAACCGGGAATTCAGAAGTTTATGCAGATGACTGGTTTGAAACTTAATATCAATCAAGTTAATGCCTATCTTCGTAAACTACGAGGTATCATGTCTTATGATCCCAATGCGAAAATTGATAAATTCATCAGGGAGAGCGTTCTGGAGGAACGAAATGTGGATTTTACCAAATTGATTGAGGCAAAAGGAAACATTGAACGGTTGAATGATACCTTTTCACTTATTCAGGAAGAGGTTGGAGAACTGGAAAAGATTCTGAATGAGTATGATACTTGTGAAAATGAGAGGAACCGTTTGCTTGCAGATGATATTAAGCTTATTTACCGAAGAATAAAAAAATTAAATGCAGAGATTGAGGAACTAAACCGTAGGCAGAATCTTGCATCCAGAAAAAAGAGTGAGATAGTACAGACGCTGGAGGTGCTGGAGCGAAGAAGCGATGAAATTAATCAAAGACTGCTTACAGCCAAGATTAGTCTGGATCAGCTAGACAGTACAAAAATGGTTCAGGAAGAAGAAAAACATCTCGATGTATTAATGGCGGAAAAAAGACAGCTTTCTCTGGCAAAAAATGATTTGGAACAGTTTCAGGTAAAGGTAAGTGAAATTCTCTTCGAATTTTCAGAGGATGGATGTGAAGTAGAAAAAAAGGAAATGCTGACTTCGCTCTGTAGCAGTCGTTGTTCTGCGTTTGAAAAGGAGCGTGCAGTTTCCTGTTTAAAGCAGGCGGTAAACGCGAGCTATGATAATTTCACGGAACAGGGTGCATTGATCGGGCAGGAAATCGAAAAATTGGAGGGAAAGTTAGGCGAGCAGGAGAAAATTCTGGAAGAAGCCAAAAAGCACAGGAATACATATACACAGATTCCGGAGTATGTGGGATTGAAAGAGGAGATAAATAGGGAGTTTGTAAAACGGAACCTTACGGCAGAGGCAAAATTTGCCTGTGAATATGTGATTGGTATTACGGATGAATCCTGGCGGGATGCAATTGAGGCATTTCTTGGTATTCGTCGGTATACAATTCTGGTGGATCCGGAGTATTATGATATTGCAGATGATGTGTTGAATCATTCTCAGTATAGATATGCACATTTGTTTAATACAAAACTGTTGATGAAAAAAGAAATGAAATCGGAAAAAGATTCTGTGGTGCATTTCCTGAACATTAAAAATGTGGTGGCAAAACGGTATTTTGAGTATCAGCTGGGAAGAATGCATGCTGTGAAGATGGAAGAGGTCAGAAACTGGGAAAATGCAATTTCTGTGGAAGGCCGTGTGTCTGTTGCCATGGATAGTTATTTCCTGAAGTTTGACCGCATTCGTTCCTACTATCTTGGACAGGAAACATTTGAACTGAACCGAAAACGGGCAGAAAAGGAAATGATACGATTGCAGGCAGAGCGTGGGGAAAAAATTTCTGTCCGGAAAAAGATTGCAGATAGAAAAAAACGTCTGAGTCAGGATAAGGAATTTTTTAAAGAGTATGATTATGATGTGCATGCGAAGTATCAGAAGACAGCGGAGAAATTGGAAGAATCACAAAAACAGTTGAAAAAACTGAAAAAGGCACAGGAAAATAACAGAGAATATCTGGAACTGAGTCAGCAGGTATCGCGTCTTACGGATGAACAGAATGCGGTGAAAAATGAGCAGAAGGAGGTAATGAGCGAGAACAGTAAGCTGGAGACAACGATTCAGGTTTGCAGGCAAACCATTGAAACGAAAACGGAGGAGATTGATAAGGATAAAGAAAAATTCAGAGAATATGAGATTTCGGCGTATCCGGTTGTGCAGCGGGCAGTTGAAGCATATGAAAAATATGTGGAGGCCGGAATGACGGGGGCAGGAGGACTTTTTGCTCCGGAGACAAGAAGTCGTTTATCAAGAAGTATTGAACAGCATAGGAAAGAACTGATTGGTTTGCAATCTGGCTATAACGTAAAGCATCCAGACAGCCTGATGCCGGTTGGTGAGAATGACCGGGATGTATATGCAAAGCGAAAAGATCGCATTTGGATGGATGATCTGCAGGAAATACGTGAAAAGTTGGATGTGCAGACGAAACATTATGAAGATATCTTCAAAAACGAATTTGTGCTGACAATTCTAAAGACATGTGACAATGCACAGGACGATTTAAGACAAATCAATGCAGAATTGGCGAAACTGAATTTTTCAACTCGATATCAGTTTGATGTTCATTATGTGAAAGATGGATCGGAGTACGCTAAGATTATCGAATATGCAAAGTATCTGGATGAAAGAGAAAAGCTGGGAGATACCTCCGGGCAAATGACCCTTGGTATGGTAACTTCTATTTCGGATGAGTATGGTGAGCAGCTGGAGTGGGAGTTGAAACAGATCATGAATCGGATTATAGAGAAAAGCAATGATGAAACTATTGCACGTTTTGCAGATTATCGAAATTATATGACATATGAAATTCTTATGAGCAACCACATTTTGGATCGCGCAAAATTATCGCGTCAGACAGGGTTTAACTCAGGTGCGGAAGTACAGATTCCATATTTGCTGATTTTGTCATCTGCATTGCTTATGATTTATAATCAGAAGGTGAATTCTACGAGACTGGTATTCATTGATGAGCCCTTCGCTAAGATGGATCCAGGGAATGTGAAATTGATGCTGGATTTTATGAAAAAGCAAAATCTGCAGGTGATTTTTTGCTCGCCGGATAAGACAGAATCAATTGGCAACGAATGTGAAGTGATTTTGCCGGTACTTCGAGTTCGGCCGGACAGTATGCAGCTTGGCATTGTGCAGTTCCATGAGGAGAAAACTTATGCATGATTATGAAGAAAAGATGTTGCTTCTTCTGGTTGAAAAATACAGAAAGAGCAAAAAAGATAATGGGATCGGCCGCATCAACAGGAGAACACAGATTAAGCCAACGGAATTGTACAGAGGATATAGTCGGAATGATGGAGATCTGGAACAAATCAATGCTATTAATGAGATTGCCGGTAAATACCAGGAAAAAGGTTTTCTGACTTATGAAATGAAGAAATTCAGTAACGAGATTTCTTCGATCTATTTGGTTGATGAGAAAGTGGAGGAAGCAGAATGCTATTTGACGGAACACTATCAGTATACATCGAAGCATGAAAAAATGAACCAGGTAAAGAGAATCATTGAAAAGTATAGTGGTTATTCTCCGGTTGCGGATCGGGAATGTGCAAAGCTTCAGACAAGCCTGGATAAAAATATGGTTCCCAAGGACTATGAGCAGACAGAAGAGGTGCTAAGGGCATTGATTTTCATTGAGCGGAATAAGCACCCTCTGTTTGTACGCGAGGCTTCCATGCTGATTTATGGAAGCTCGAAGTATCTGGAGGATAATACTCTGGATACGGTGTGTGGATTGATTCGAAAATTCTGGGAAAAACCTTGCAAAGAAAATGAGCTTCCGGACGAAATACTAAGCGACTATCGAATTGTGAAGGAAAAACAGAAAATCTGTGTGAAAGGGAATATCGTAATTGTAAAATCCGGAAAGACGCTGGAGCTTGGAGGGATTCAAAGCGGCGTAGAGTTCTATGCAGATGAATTGGATGAAATGGAAAGGATTATAGTTCATGATCGGCGATTTATTACTGTGGAGAATAAGGCGTCCTATATGCGGTGCGGAGAAGCAGATACAGCTTATTTTTATCTGGGCGGATATGCAAATCGGTTTCAGCGGGATTTCTTGAGGATGATGTACGCGAATAATCCTGGAGTCCAGTGCTTCCACTTTGGAGATATTGATGCCGGCGGCTTTTACATACATGAGAATCTGTGCAGAATTACAGGAATCCCTTTTGGGCTTTACCGAATGTCTGTAAATGAGCTGCAAGATCCTCGATATGAAAGTTGTCTGCGCAGTCTTTCACTAAATGACAGGAGACGTTTGAAAAAGCTGTCTGAACATGATGGCTATCAGGAAACAGTGAAGTATATGCTTGAGCAGGACGTGAAACTGGAACAGGAGATTGTGAGTTATTATGAAGAAACCGGGCATTCTGGTTCTATAGAAAATATTCCCACAGGACTGGAGTGATGCTTGTAAGCCTTTTAAAGCAGCTCTGGCTTCCTGTGGGAATATTTCATTTTGTATCGTAAGGGTCAGATATTACATATTAGCAATCGCGGAACTGAGCAGCAAGGCGATCAAATGCTTCCTCTACCTGAGACATAGGTGAGGTGAGACAGAATCTGCGATATTGCTTTCCGTTAGGCTGGTCGAATCCCACTCCATCACCGATGAAAATATGTGTTGCCCTGAGCCGTTCTGCCAGTTCTTCATCAGAAAGACCATATCCGGAGAAATCTGCCCATAAAACATAGGTTCCTTCCGGTTTTGCAATACGAACCTTCGGTAAGTCTTTTGCAAAGCGTTCCATTGCATAATCAATCAACTGATCCAGATATTCATTCAGCTCATCAACCCATGGGCCACCCTGTGTATAAGCAGTAATGACTGCAGTGATGCCGAATGGTGTTGCCATCGGGAAACCGGTTTTTAACTTTGCGCGAAGCTCTTTGTCTTCGATAATTAAGTTTGACATGGCAAGACCTGCCAGGTTGAAAGTTTTATTGACTGCGGTTGCGGAGATCACACCTTGTGGTCCCAGAACTTTCATAACCGGACAAATCTTAGTTCCTTTACGGGCGATGTCGATATGTACCTCGTCTGATACGATAATGACATCGTTCTTTCTGCAGATTTCACCAATTTTAAGGATCTCTTCCTCTGTAAATACACGACCGGTTGGATTGTGGGGCTGAACCAGTATGATCATCGTATTATTCCTATCGCTGCATGCTTTCTCTAACGCATCATAATCTACGGTATAGTATCCGTTGTCATTCAGCATCTGGATGCCGACCATGACACGTCCGTTATCCTCGATGTCCGCGTGATAGTTATAAGATGGAAGAAGAACAATTACGCCTTCTCCTGGCTGCGTAAAGCTGTTAATGCAGTCTACAATCAGCGCATGTGTTCCGGAAGATCCTAAGGAAATGCTCTCCGGGCTGAAATCCCAGTCAAAACGGTCGTGGAACCATTTGCACACAGCATCATAATATGCATCCGGTGCAACGGAATATCCAAAGATACCATGCTCTGCTGTTTTGATTAACGCCTCTGTAATTTCCGGTGCACACTTGAAATCCATGTCTGCTGTCTGAAAACACAGCCTGTCCTCCGGATAGCTGTCAAAGCCTGTCATTTGCAGGAACATACGGCTCAGGGGACCATCTCCGCTCATCCATTTTGCGCTATAGCTAAAAGGAGCAGCTGCACGGTCGACAACAGTATCAAAATCATACTTCATAACAATAACCTCCTTAGTTTTAAATTTTACGGGTACAAGTATAGGTTCTAAACTATATTATACTACAAAATGAAAAAAATGCAATAAAAACCAATTTAAAAAAGTATAAAAATCGTTTTATTGACAGTAGCAGCCGGATAATGGTAAGCTATTCATTGGAAACTTGATGGTTAGATATCTGCGGAAGGGAGAACACTATGCAGAATCAGAAGCGTATCCGTCTGCGGATTGCCTACGATGGTACAAATTATTGCGGCTGGCAGGTGCAGCCGAATGGAATTACGATAGAGGAAGTAGTGAACAGAGCAATTCAGAAGCTGACCGGGGAGGAGACTCATGTGCTTGGCGCGAGCCGGACAGATTCCGGTGTGCATGCGCTGGGAAATGTGGCCGTATTTGATACAAGGTCTTCTATTCCGTCTGATCGTTTTGCCTATGCATTGAACCAGCGGCTGCCGGCGGATATTGTAGTAGCAGAGTCGGATGAGGTACCGTTAGACTGGCATCCGCGGTATCAGAATTGCACCAAAACCTACGAATATCATATCATAAACAGTCGGACCGTGATACCGACAAAACGACTGACGAATTATTTTGTTTCTTTTCCGTTGGATGAAAGACGAATGCAGGAAGCTGCGGCATATCTGATCGGAGAGCATGATTTTGCAAGCTTCTGTAATATTCGTACCAATGTGGTGGATACGGTACGGACGATTTATGATCTGCAGGTGATAAGAAGCGGTGATGAGATTACGATACGGATTTCCGGAAATGGATTCCTTTACAATATGGTGCGGATTATTGCCGGAACTCTGATCCGTGTGGGACGCGGTTTTTATGATCCGGAGAAAGTAAAGACCATGCTGGAAGCAAAGAAGCGTACACAGGATGGGGTGACAGCGCCGGCGCATGGGCTGATGCTGATTCAGATCGCATATGAAGAGGAGAAAAGGAAGAACTGAAAAGTGCGTAAAAACCCTGGAATATTATTTCCAGGATTCTTACGCACTGTTTTATTATAGCTTAGTCTGTCAGATCTTCTGTAATAGACTTCAGATTTAAGAAGTTTGTCAGATAATCGCTGGTTCCGGTCTTGGCATCTGTACCTGACATATTAAATCCGCCAAATGGATGCTGCAGTACAACAGCTGCGGTTGATTTTCTGTTAAAATACAGATTTCCTACATGGAATCCAATCTTCGCTTTCATGATATTTTCACGGTTTTCGCTGTATACGGAGCCGGTAAGACCATATTCTGTCTGATTTACAACATCCAGAGCTTCGTCAAAGGAATCTACTTTGATGATAGCAAGAACAGGTCCGAAGATTTCTTCATTTGCAATTCTTGCATCTCTTGTAATATCGCGGATAACAGTTGGTTCAATATAATATCCTTCTGCATCGCTGTAGTTACCGCCGCAAACGATGGTTCCTTCCTGACGACCGATTTCGATATAATTGGTGATACTGTTATATGCGCCCTGGTTGATAACCGGACCCATCGCAGCGTTGCTTCTTCCGCTGCCCTGGTTTGCTTTCATCTTATTTGCTTCTTCTACTACAGCAGCTACGAGCTCTTCATAAACATCACTCATAACAATTGCACGGGAACAAGCAGAACACTTCTGTCCCTGGAATGTGAATGCAGAGGCTACGATACCCTGTGCAGCTTTTTTGATATTCGCAGAAGAATCTACAACAATGGCATTCTTGCCGCCCATCTCTGCGACAACGCGCTTAATCCATTTCTGTCCTTCGGAAATCTTTGCAGCATGTTCATTAATTCTGCATCCAACCTTCTTTGATCCGGTGAAGTTGATGAATCTGGTCAATGGATGTTCAACAATATAATCTCCAATATCAGAGCCTGAACCCGGAATATAGTTTACAACACCTGCCGGAATGCCTGCTTTTTCACAAAGCTCGATAAACTTGTATGCAACGATTGGAGTATCAGATGATGGCTTGCATACGATTGTATTACCGGTAACAACCGCTGCTGCAACCATTCCGCCGAGCAATGACAGTGGGAAGTTCCACGGTGGAACAGCCACGCCTACACCGATCGGTATGTAGATGCACTTGGTATATTCATCGGTTGGAACCAGTTCCAGCCCCTGATCCAGCTTTGCCATATGCATTGCATAAGAGTTAATAAAGTCGAGCTGTTCGCAAAGCTCTCCGTCAGCTTCGCCCCAGTTTTTACCGCTTTCTTCTACGTTCCATGCATCGATGATGAAACGATTCTCGTCCAGCAAAACAGCTAATTTTTTCAGACAGCGGATTCTTTCATCGACAGGAGTCAGACTCCATTTCTTAAATGCTTCGTTGGCAGCAAGAATAGCTTTTTCTGCTAATTCCTGGCTGCAGGAGCAGGCATATCCCAGTACCTCTTTCGTGGATGGAGATAATGAAGTGATTTTTTTCTCTGTTTCAATACGCTCTCCGCCAATAATCAGTGGGTATACTCTGCCCTTTTCAGCGTCTACCTGCTGGAATGCTTCTTCGATTTTTCTTTTGTTTTCAGCTAATGAAAAATCCAGTTCTGCGGCATTTTTGAATCCTTCTAGCATGCTTTTTTTCCTCCTGATTCTATAAGTTCCCTAAAAATTTGTGTTTTTTAATAATTGTGATATGACCTGTTAGAACAGGCCGTCATACGCCTGTCAGAAACATTCTGTTTCTGAATCCATATTCAATTTTAGCTTTATGGAAGTGAAATCCATGCACAGGGAACTTATTACTAGGTTCATTTTAGCAATAAATGTGCAACACGTCAATATTTTATGCTCAGATAAACGAAATTTTGTTAACAGTTGACAATTTAATGACAAAGTCAGAGGAATCTAACAGGGAAAAATAGAAAAATATGCAGCAGAAGTAATTCTCTCCTGCTGCATATTTCCTAAAATCTTATTTGTCATGAATCTGGCTGTGCAGTTCCTGAAGGGACTTTACCTCGCTGTTTCCATTTTTATTAATGGAGTGGATCCCCTTTGCTGTAGCCAGAGCAGCAGCGATCGTAGTCATATAAGGAACCTTAGCTTTAATTGCTGTTTTTCTAAGATAGCTGTCATCATAGATACTGTCTTTTCCGACAGGTGAGTTGATGACCAGTTGAATATCGCCGTTCGTAATCAGATCCTGCACGTTTGGACGGCCTTCAAAGCGTTTCTTTACTTTTTCCGCTTCGATTCCGGCTTCGCGAATCAGATCACAGGTATTTCCGGTTGCCAGAATCCGGAAACCATCCTCTGCAAAGTTCTTTGCCACTTCTATAACCTCTGATTTATCCTTCCGGTTGACGGAAATCAGTACCGTACCGTTAAGCGGCAGTCTGGACTGGGTTGCTTCCTGTGCTTTGTAGAAGGCTTCCCCATAGGATGGGGACAGTCCGAGTACCTCGCCGGTAGAGCGCATTTCCGGTCCCAGAACCGGGTCTACCTCCTGGAACATATTGAATGGGAAGACAGCTTCCTTAACGCCGTAGTATGGGATTACCTGTTCCTTTAATTTCGGAACCGGTGACGGGCGTCCGGTCAGTTCAGAGGTAATGATGTCGGTTGCAAGCGGTACCATGCGGATATTGCAGACCTTGGATACCAGCGGTACGGTACGGGAAGCACGCGGGTTGGCTTCGAGTACATATACTTTGCCATTTTCGATTGCATACTGCATATTCATCAGACCCCTGACATGCATTTCTTCTGCAATCTTACGGGTGTATTCTTTAATTGTCTCCACATTTTCCGGTGAAATATGAGCAGAAGGAATGATACATGCAGAGTCTCCGGAGTGTACGCCGGCCAGCTCGATGTGTTCCATGACAGCCGGTACGAATGCATGAGTTCCATCGCTGATCGCATCAGCTTCGCATTCCATGGCGTGGTTCAGGAAGCGGTCGATCAGAATCGGGCGGTCTGGTGTAACACCGACAGCAGCCTTCATATAATTTTCCATGCTTTCATCGTCATAAACGACTTCCATTCCGCGGCCGCCCAGTACATAGGAAGGACGCACCATAACCGGATAACCGATTTCTTTTGCGATGGCAAGTGCTTCTTCTACGGTTGTTGCCATTCCGGATTCCGGCATCGGGATTTCCAGCTTATCCATCATTGCACGGAACAGATCACGATCTTCCGCCAGATCGATGACAGCCGGGGAGGTCCCGAGTATTTTCACACCATTTGCTTCCAGCTCTGCAGCCAGGTTCAGCGGTGTCTGCCCGCCGAACTGTGCGATAACACCGACCGGCTGTTCCTTCTTATAGATACTGAGAACATCTTCAGCAGTCAGTGGTTCAAAATACAGTTTGTCGGAGGTATCATAATCTGTGGAAACGGTTTCCGGGTTACAGTTTACAATAATGGTTTCAAATCCAAGCTTTTTCAATGCCAGAGAAGCATGCACGCAGCAGTAGTCGAATTCGATACCCTGCCCGATCCGGTTCGGTCCGCCGCCCAGAATCATGATCTTCGGCTTGTTTGTATGAGTCGGGTTTTTATCTGGTGCGTTGTAGGTAGAGTAGTAATAAGCACTGTCCGGGGTGCCGCTGACATGAACGCCTTCCCAGGACTCTTCTACGCCGATGGAAATACGGTGGCTGCGAATATCCGCCTCCGGGATCTCCAGAATCTGGCTCAGGTATTTGTCGGAAAAACCGTCTTTCTTTGCCTGTGTCAGCATCTCATCGGAAGGCAGGGCACCTTTGCATGCAGACAGAGCTTCTTCCTCTTCTACCAGTTCCTTCATTTGTTCGATAAACCAGTTCTTTACTTTAGTCAGTTCATGAATTTCTTCAACCGTCGCACCCTTGCGAAGTGCTTCATACATTACAAAATGCCGTTCGCTGGTTGGGGTAATGAGCATCTGCAGCAGCTCCTCCTTGCTCCTGTCTGCAAAATCCTTCGCATGACCCAGACCGTAGCGTCCGGTTTCCAGGCTGCGGATCGCTTTCTGGAAGGCTTCTTTATAGGTCTTACCGATACTCATGACTTCACCGACAGCACGCATCTGTGTTCCGAGCTTGTCTTCTACACCCTTGAACTTTTCAAATGCCCAACGGGCAAACTTGATTACGACATAGTCGCCGTCCGGAACATATTTATCCAGTGTGCCGTATTTCCCGCATGGAATATCCTTCAGTGTCAGACCGGTTGCAAGCATAGCAGAAACCAGTGCAATCGGGAATCCGGTAGCCTTGGAGGCCAGTGCAGAAGAACGGGAGGTTCTTGGGTTGATTTCGATGACAACGATACGGTCGCTGACCGGGTCGTGTGCAAACTGTACGTTTGTACCGCCGATCACCTGAACGGATTCGACGATCTTGTATGCCTGTTCCTGCAGACGTTTCTGACATTCTTCGGAGATTGTCAGCATTGGGGCAGAGCAGAAGGAATCACCGGTGTGTACACCCAGCGGGTCAATATTTTCTATGAAGCATACGGTGATCATGTTATTTTCAGAGTCGCGGACGATCTCCAGCTCCAGCTCTTCCCATCCCAGAATGGATTCTTCGACGAGTACCTGTCCGACCAGGCTGGCCTGCAGGCCTCTGGCACATACGGTTCTGAGCTCGTCTTTATTATAGACCAGTCCGCCGCCGGCACCGCCCATGGTATAAGCCGGACGCAGAACAACCGGATAGCCGAGCTTATCTGCAATAGCCAGTGCTTCTTCCACACTGTAGGCAACTTCACTTCTTGCCATTTCAATACCAAGCTTGTCCATGGCCTTTTTAAATTCAATGCGGTCCTCTCCGCGTTCAATCGCATCTACCTGTACACCGATGACTTTTACGTGATATTTATCCAGAATACCTTCCTTTGCTAATTCAGCGCAAAGGTTCAGACCGGATTGGCCTCCCAGGTTCGGCAGCAGTGCATCCGGACGTTCTTTGGCAATAATCTGTTCCAGACGTTCTACATTCAGCGGTTCGATATAGGTCACATCTGCAGTCTCCGGATCGGTCATAATAGTGGCCGGATTGGAATTGACAAGTACAATTTCGTATCCGAGCTTCCGAAGCGCTTTGCACGCCTGCGTTCCGGAATAGTCAAATTCGCATGCCTGTCCGATAATAATCGGCCCGGATCCGATGATCAGTACTTTGTGAATATCTGTTCTCTGTGGCATATGATACCCTCCTCGTTTGTAGGTTTTTAGAACTTAATTTCTTCTTTTCCCTATTATATAGGAGAATTAGAAAAATGTAAGGGGGAAGTTGTAGATTCTGAAAAAATTATGGAATATCAGTAATTTTTGGCAGAACGATATTTTAGCGGTGTGGTCCGATAGTATTGTCTGAAGTAACGGATATAGGAGCTGACCGAATGGAATCCCACCAGAAAAGCGATTTCCGTAACAGTTCTCTCTGTAGTGAGCAGAAGAGTGGTACTCATATGCAGCCGGTACTGTATCAGATACTGATAAGGAGAACAGTGGATAAAACGGTTAAAGCAGCGGAGACATTCGCTTTGGCTGATGTGAGCGGAAGCCGCAATATCTGCCAGGGATAGTTCCTGTGGATAGTTGGTATGAATATAGGAAAGCATGGTGCGGATCCGATCATATTTTTTTGCTGGCTGAGATGCTTCCTGTGACGGCAGCAGGGAAATTAGCTCCAGCCAGACCTGGGACAGACGGATCGCCAGACGATAGGCATGGTGCGCCTGCTGTTCTTCCTGGAAATAAAGCTCATCCAGAAGCTTCAGTTGTCTGAAAAAATCATGATATTCCGGCCGGGAGGCATAAAGCGGATAGTGTGTCAGGAAAGGATTGTTGATGATATTTCCTACGTCATCCTGTTCCATGATGCTTCCGGGAAAAAAGGAAAGCATACGGGGCGGAATGATAAAGCTATGATAATGGCAATCCTCTTTTTCTGTGATATGATGCAGGACGGTTCGATTGATAAACATACAGTCATGAGCAGACAGGTCGATTTCCTGATCATAGATTTTAAAATGTACTACGCCCTTTAGAATATATACCAACTGTATTTCGTCGTGCCAGTGCAGAACGCGGAAGCCTTCATTCGGCGGATTGCAGATCTGCCGTGTGACGTCCAGGACGAGTAAAGGAAAGCGGGCAGTGTGGTAGGGATTATGTGAACAGATCGGGGACTGCGTTGTCATACTGGTTTCCTCCTTGGAGTGATCTGGTGATATATTGATAAATTATAGAGGGAAAATGGCTATATTTCAAGCAGGAAAGAGGATATTATGTGATTGATGAAAATGAAGGGAGAATGACCTATGAAGATTGATGGAAATGAAATTGAAAAAGCAGCAATGGGGGAATTTCATAAGGGCAATCGTGCGGAGGGTCTGCGGATCCAGGAAGAATTCGCTGCCCGCTTTCGGGAGGAGTATGCACAGAAAGACCATTGTCCCTGTCAGAAGGCATGCCGCTATCACGGGAATTGTAAAGAATGTGTGGCTATACACAGGGCACATGAAGAACATGTGCCGAATTGTATGCGGGCGATGCTGAATCGGAAGATCAGGGCACTGTCCGAACTGACAGAGCATACGATAGCCCGGGAAATTGAAGCACCGAAAGAAGTATTACGAAATAGTATTTCCCTAAACAGTGGCAAAACGGAATAAAATGCCGATACCGATGCGGCCGGAAGGGCATCGGTATCAGTGATCGTATTATTTTTTCTTTAGATAGAACTGGAAGGAGGAATATTCCGGTACCTCACGGTCGATCGGAAGTCCTGCATGCATCAGCGCAGCGCCGGAGTAAGCTTCCTTACTGTTATTGATGGTATACATATAGTTTGGCTCCAGCCCTTTTGCTTTGACATATTCCTGAGGACCATTGCAGGTCAGATTTGTAACAACAACGCTCAGAAGGGCTTCCGTTTTGTCCTTGGTGACATGCTGCCATGCAGTCATGTTGCCCAGTTCAAATGGATTACTTAAGCGGTAGTAATCCCCTTCAAAAATAATGTGGTAGTATTTACGGAAAAGGTCACTCTGCTCCTTACACAGCTTCTGCTCCTTACGGGTCAGATGTGTGGCATCCAGCTCATATCCGAAGGTCCCGCACATGGCGACTACTGCTTTTGTTTTCAGTGGAACGAACTTTCCGCTGTCCGAGATATGGGCTCCCATCGTGGAAACCGGATATACGAAGGAGGTACCATAGTGCAGCTTCAGCCGATCAATTGGATGATTGTTGTCGCTCACCCAGTACTGTGGATAGTAGTGCAGCATGGCTGCATCATAACGTCCGCCGCCGCCGCTGCAGCCCTCAAACAGGATGTCAGGATGTGTCAGGATAATCTCATTCATTACACGATATAATCCCAGTATGTAGCGATGGTATACTTCGCCCTGCTTGTCTGCAGGCATTTCATTGGACCAGATGTCGGTAATGGAACGGTTGATATCCCATTTAACATAGTAGATATTTGCAGTGTCCAGGATGGTATTGACCTTTTCGATCAGATAGTCCTGCACATCCTTCCGGCTCATATCCAGAGCCAGCTGGTTTCGGCTGCGTACGGCATGCCGCCCCGGAATCTGCATAGCCCATTCCGGGTGTGCGCGGTATAGTTCGCTGTCCTCTGAAACCATTTCCGGTTCAAACCAGATACCGAATTTCATACCCAGATCATTGATCTGTTCTACAAGCTTGTGCAAACCGCATTTGATTTTCTTTTCATTGACATACCAGTCTCCAAGACTGCTGTTGTCATCGTCACGTTTTCCAAACCACCCGTCATCCATAACCAGCAGATCAACGCCCATTTTTTTAGCGGCTTTGGCGATATTTACCAGCTTGACATCATCAAAATCCATGAAGGCAGCTTCCCAGCTGTTGATCAGAACCGGTCGCTGTACATCCTTTACAAATTTACTGCGGCATAGATTGGTACGGTAGAAATCATGATACAGATGGGAAAGACCGGTGAAGCCGTGCTCGGAAAAGGCCATTACCACCTCGGGACCTTCAAATACTTCCTGTGGTTTTATTTCATAAACGAATTGTTTTGGATGGATTCCCATTACAAGGCGCAGCTGATCATACTGATCCAGTTCGGCTTCCGCAAGGAAATTTCCGCTGTACATCAGAGAAAAGCCATAACATTTCCCATAGTCCTCCGTGGCATTTTTGTCACACAGCATGACAAAAGGATTCTGCTGATGGCTGGAGGAGCCACGTACACTGCCGATGGTATGGATATGATGCGTCATTCTCTGGCGCTCTACCTGTCTTTCCTGTCCGTAGCGGCCCGGCAGGCTGATTAAGTCAAGATCAGAGCCATTTAGGAAATCGAGACAGACGGACATGATTTTTTTCAGATGAATAGATTCGATGCCGGCATTTTTTACCTTAACGGCACGGGTGATAATATCCGCCGCTTCAAATACACTGTACAGTAAAATGACCTGTACCTTGCTGACAGCATCCAGTAAGGTGATTTCCAGTGTATCCACGGTATCGCCTTCTGCTGCAAATACACACGGAAGGGTTTCCAGCTGATATTTTCCTTTTGTGATTTTAAAATCAACGGCCTTTCCATGATAGGAGTAGCTTCCGTCGCTGTTTACGACTTCGATACTGGCAGTGCGGAAGTCTCCCTGCTGCTGTGTGGTAAATTCCTGCGGCTGTGCGTCCAGAGAGAATTTCCGGGCATTTCTGGATTCGTATGGATTCCCGGAGAATCCACGGTCATACTGCATCACCTGGTAGCTCATATCTGCATCACAGATGGATGGACCATAGTAAAGATGCAGCAGATAGTCCAGATTACCGATTTTCATTTGGTAGGAGGTATGTCTGGTATGCAGGGTAATGGTTTTGCTTGCTTTATTATAGATAATACTCATAACGGCACCTCTGTCCTCTAAAATTCTATGAAAAGTATACCATAAATGAAAAAAGTTGTAATTGGTCTAATGCATGGAAAAACAGTTAAAATGTGAAGTCATTCCAGGAATAGGTATTTCCTGTTGACATATATCGATGACCGATATATAATGAGCTTACGATATATAGATAATCGATATAAAGGAGGGAAAGAAATGCCGATTGACAGAAGTCTGGTATCCGGAAGTACGACAATGCTGCTCTTAAAGCTCCTGTCAGAAAAGGATATGTATGGATATGAAATGATAGAGACGCTGCGGAACCGATCGCAGAATGTATTTGAGCTGAAGGCCGGAACGCTCTATCCCCTGCTGCATGGACTGGAGGAGAAGCTGCTTTTGACTGTGTATGAGAAGGAAGTAGCCGGAAAGGTCCGTAAGTATTACAGGATTACGAAAGAGGGGCGTAAGTACCTGGATCAGAAGCAGGAGGAGTGGAAGATATTTTCAGAGGCGATTGTAAATGTAATGAGTCTGGCAGGAGGGGTTGTATGAAAGCAGAGGAGTATATAAAGATTCTAACAGAGCAGATTCGCTGCAGGCGGGCGAGAGACAGCGTGGCGGATGAAGTACGGGGGCATATTGAAGATCAGAAGGAGGAATTCATCAGACAGGGAATGGCGCAGGAGGAGGCAGAAGCGGCTGCGGTAAAAGAGATGGGGGATCCGGTAGAAGCCGGAAGTGCACTGGATCAGGTTCATCGTCCGCAGATGGCCTGGGGCATGATTGGACTGATAGGGGTATTGAGTCTTGTGGGATTTCTGATTCTGTATCTGTTCCAGCGGCAGGTTCCGGAAGCCGTATTCCTTCCGGGAGCAATAGGAAGACAGCTGCTCTGGATGGGAGTTGGTTTTGGAGTGATGATAGGCGTCTGCTTTTTCGATTACAGCCGGATTGGTATGTATGCAAAGCAGATTACCATTGGACTGTGCGTGCTTCTCTTGTTGGGCAAGCTGTTCTGGGGAAGGACGGTCAATGGTTCCCTGGGATGGATATGTATAGGCAGAATAAGCATCAGTCTGCAGATGACGGCACTTCTTTTTGTACCGCTTTATGCAGCTGTGCTCTATGCATTTCGGGGAGAAGGAAGGAAAGTACTGTTCAAGGGGATCGTGTGGATGCTGCCGGCATTTCTGATACTGCCGCAGGGGATAGGCCTGGTCACCAGGATGATACTGCTGCTGACGTTTCTTTTGATCTTTGGTGCGGCAGTATATAAAAACTGGTTTCAGATCCCGCGCAAGAAGACGCTGTCAGCAATCGGAGGGCTGCTGGTGCTGCTTCCTGCACTGGCTGCTTTCCTGCTCTGGCAGTTTGGAGCGGAATACCAGAAGATGCGTCTGCTGGCGATATTGCATCCGGAGAAGTATGAAGGAGCTTATACGATCCGGATGCTGCGAGGCATGCTCCGTCAAAGTACTTTAATAGGTCGGGGGACAGACTGGCTGACCTCAGAACAGCTGCTTCCGGCCAGTGGGGATTATGTGCTGGCCTATATTGCTGCCTGTTATGGAATCCTGGCAGCGGTAGTGCTGGCAGGTCTCCTGGCATTTTTGCTTCTGCATTTTCTGAAGGTTTCTCTGGGACAGAAAAATCAGTTGGGAATGCTGATGGGAGCTGGCTGTGCTGCGGTTCTGTTCCTGCAGTTTCTGTTTTATCTGGGAGGCAATCTGGGACTGATACCGAGCGGAGTATATTGCCCGTTTTTTACAGGCGGAAGGAGCGGTATGCTTGTAACCTACATCCTGCTGGGGATTATGCTTAGCATTTACCGTTACCAGAATATAATTTCCGAAACAGCAGCCGTCAGAGCGCCCTGGAGAATCCGTATTCTTATCGAGAGATAGAAGCAGTCCTTGCTGTCAGGGGCCAGCGGAGCAAGACAATGCTAAGAAGCAGAACACACAGCTGTGAAGCAGGTACAGAAATCCAGGTTCCCCAGATACCAAGGAGAACAGGAAGGATCAGCAGCAGAATCAACAGGCACAGAGATTCTCCATAGATAAGCAGGTAAGCTGCTGCATTCTTTTCCGTAGCATAAAAATAAGCCGTTGTACTGCGTGTAAAGCTGACCAGAAGAAAGCCTACGGTAAATAGTGGGAGTATTTTTGACACTTCTGCGGTAACTGCTTCGGAAGCACCGAATAATCCGGCAATCCGGCTTCTGCACAGGAGGAGCAGCAGAATGCAGATGGCGGATACGGCGGCAGAAAAGAGGTAGGAAAGATTGCGGAACTGTTTCGCAGTCTTTTCATCCCCTTTTCCATAGGACAGGCTGATCAGAGGCTGTGCTCCGTCACTGATGCCCTGCAGCAAAAGCATGACAACACAGGAAATGTAGCTGACGGTCGCATAGCAGGTAACGGCAAAGTTACCGCCCGATACGACAGCACTCTTATTGATCAAAATTAAGGTCAGATTCGGTGAAAAGGCCAGTCCAAATGGAGAAATACCGACTGTCAGGATCCGCTTCAGCATGAGAAAACATTCAGAACGCATGGGAAGAAGCAGCTTCTGCTTCTTTTGCAGCAGGTAAATGAGACAGACCCAAAATGTAACCCCCTGTCCTATAAAAGAAGCAGCTGCAGCGCCTGCCATACCATAAGGGAGCTTCCATACCAGAAGGTAATCCAGAATGATATTGGTCATAAACCCGGCAACCATGGCATACATGGAAGCCATGGCTCCGCCCATATTCCGGATAAACGGAACCATTCCGGTTCCCATAACCTGAAAGACAGCGCCGTAGGCAATAAAACGGATGTATTCCTCAGCCAGTGCAAGAATCTCGCCGGAGGCTCCGAACAGTACGAGAACATAAGGCGCAGTCATGAGAATCAGGAAAGTCAGTAAAATGCCGGTTATGGCCAGCAGCAGTGATGAAAGACCAAAATACTGGTCTTTTTTTTGGGTATTTCCGGTTCCCAGACAGATGGCATACTGCACAGCTCCGCCCAGACCGATACCGGTTCCGGCAGACAGAATCACGGCCGTCAGAGGATACGCGATGTTGATCGCGGCCAATGCCTGATCGCCCAGGGCATTTCCGACAAAGAAGCCGTCTGCTATGGAGTAGACGCCGGACAGTGCGAAGGCCAGCATGGAAGGAAGAACATATTTGAAAAACTCTTTCTGTATATGCAAGTGAAACAACCTCCTTATGGATTAATACTATCATACGGCCGAACCGGAAGTCAAACAGAATGCTTGACAGAGCAGGGGATTTGTGATAGACTTGCTGAAAATGCAAAGTGAGGCGGCTATTATGAGAAACCAGAGACTGTTTACAGAACTGAACAGGGACGACGATAGATAGCGCTTGTAGCTGTAGGAAATTGCAGGTACAAGCGCTGAAAGCGTTGTACCTGTGTGGAGGAATAATAGGGACCACACCGGTAGAAATTTACATGTTACCCGTGTGGTTCTTTTTTTGTTGTCAGACATGCGATGAAAAGGTCCGGTGGACCTTTTTGAATGCGGATTGTAACCATACGGGAAAGGAGGAGGAATCGTATGGAATATATTACAGGAAGCAGAAAAATGGGTGTAATGGAAGCAGAAGAATTGAAAAAGCACATCGGAGAAACCTTGCAGATTCATGGGAGTGTATATAAGCTGCGGAAAATGAGTGGATTTGCGTTCGTTCTTCTGCGGATGAGAAGAGCCATCGTGCAATGTGTTTACAGCAAAGAGTTTTCCGGGTTTCCGCTGGAAGAGCTGCGGGAAGAAAGCTGTATTGTGGCCATGGCTCAGGTGGTAGAAGAGGAGCGTTCCAGAGCCGGCTACGAGCTTCGGCTGCTGGAAGTGCAGGTACTGTCCGCCCCGGAAGCGGAGCTGCCGATTGTAATCAATCAGAAGCAGCTAAGTGCATCGCTGGAAAAACAGCTGGATTTCCGGCCGATTACTCTGCGCAATGAAAAGCAGAGGGCTGTTTTTAAAATCCAGGAAGGAATCTGCCGGGGATTTCGTGCGTTTTTTGAGGAGGAGCATTTTACGGAAATTCATACACCGAAACTGGTATCTGCAGGTGCTGAGGGAGGCGCAAATGTATTCTATCTGGAATATTTTGGCAAGCAGGCTTATCTGGCACAGAGTCCGCAGTTCTATAAGCAGATGATGACAGCCGTATATGAGAAGGTATATGAGATCGGACCGGTTTTCCGCGCAGAGAAGCACGATACCTCCCGGCATCTGAATGAGTATACCGGGGTAGACTTTGAAATGAGCTATATCACAGGCTTCGAAGAGCTGATGCAGACAGAAACCCGTATGCTAAAGGCAGCGCTCAGGATGCTGCAGGAAGAATATCAGGAAGAGCTTGCTCTGCTTGGAGTGAAGCTTCCGGTGATGGAATCGATCCCGGCGATTCGGTTCCGGGAGGCAAAGGAGCTGGTCGCAGGAGAATACCATAGAGAAAGCAGAGAAAGAGATGACTTTGAACCGGAAGAAGAAGCTCTTTTATGTAAATGGATGCAGAAGCATACGGGAAGTGAATTCGTATTTGTAACACATTATCCGAGCAGGAAAAGACCATTTTATGCAATGGAGAGCAGGGAGAATCCGGCAGAGACGCTAAGCTTTGATTTACTGTTCCGGGGGCTGGAGATTACAACCGGCGGACAGCGCATTCATAATTACAGGGAGCAGCTGGAAAAAATGAAAAACCGCGGGATGGAAGCGGAAGATTTCGAGAGCTTTCTGATGATGCATAAGTATGGAATGCCTCCACATGGCGGGCTGGGACTCGGTCTGGAACGGTTTACCAGTAAGCTGTTGGGACAGGAAAATGTACGATATGCATCCCTTTTCCCCAGGGATATCAATCGTCTTATTCCGTAGAATGGGATATGAGCTTTTATTTTAGAAGAAATGAGGATGAAAAATGGCAGTAAAATTAGAAAAAAGAGAAGCGGCGCAGGAGCTGTTCATAAATTGGCCGGAGATGTTGATAACTTCCTGCCTGCAGGGAGTTATGGGGGATATTTATGCAGATCAGGCAGAGTGTCCGCGTTCTGCAATGGCGAGGCTGGGAGACTTTTGCTTTTTGGCAGGAGAACCGGATCCGGAGCTGGTTTGTTTTAAACCGGCGGAATGGAAAAAGAATTTTACCATTATGGTGCCACAGCATGAAGGATGGTGGCATCTCATCCGAGAATGCTACGGAGAAAAAGCAAAGCAGGTGACCCGCTATGCGTTTCTAAAGGAAAAGGATGTCTTTGATCGAAAACGGCTGATGGAAGCAGCGGATTCGCTGCCTCCCGGATATCAGATGCAGCTGATCGATGAGGCACTCTATGAAAGATGTCTTGCCGAAGAGTGGAGCCGGGATCTGGTAGCGCAGTATCCGGAGTATCAGACCTATGCTAAGATGGGTCTTGGTGTGGCTGTACTGAAAGGAGAAGAACTGGCAGCAGGAGCATCCTCTTATGCGAGCTTCTGGAATGGAATTGAAATTGAGATTGATACGAAAATGAAGTACCGACGCCAGGGACTGGCATTTGCCTGCGGGGCGAGGCTGATTCTGGAATGCCTGGATCGGGGATGGTACCCAAGCTGGGATGCGCAGAATCTGTGGTCCGTAGGACTGGCAAAAAAGCTGGGATATCACTATGACCATGCGTATACGGCATTTGAAATATGGGGGTATTAAGATAGACAGCGGCTCTTTTCTATAAAATAAGAATAAACCGGCCTGTTTCTCTGTTTTTTTATTCGCAAATGCGTTATGATAGTAGCAGTTGCAAGATGATAGCTCTGTAAAAGAGAAGAAATATACATGGAAGAGAGGAAGAAAGCAGTGAAACAGAATAAAACGGACATAAAAGATATGGAACAGAATTTCCTGAGCCAGTATCAGGCATACTGGGAGGAAGAGGGAAATCTGAGCCAGATTGCGGACGGCGAGTTCTACCGTCTGACGGAGCTGAAGGCTGCCAGACTTGCAGAAAAGGAGATCGAATACAGGGAGGTTATTGAACAGGTGGATGGTGCCGGCCGGGTACAGAATCAGGAGGAGGATGCAGTTTCTGTCCGTCAGGAAAAAAAGATTACAAAGAGTTTTAAGCGGCACGGCAGAATGTTATATAAGAAGACATTGCAGCGTATGACGAATCTTACCTGGACAGAGGGCGAGGTCTCGGCTTTTTATATGCATGAGGATTTTACAGCTTCCTTTAAGAGATATCTTTATATTGCAAATCAGCTTGCAGCGTTTCCGGTGGTGATGTTATATATGATGCTGCCGACACCGATAAATACCGTCTGGTATAGATTCAGAGATATCATGCTCTGTGTAGCTATCGTGCTGCCTGTGATGTGGATTCTGGCCGGACTTTTATGTCTGATGAGAAATGGCCTGAATTCTTACAGAGAACGTCGGGCGGAGGCAGCCAGAATACAGACGGAGAAGCAGATTAAGGAAAAGTGGCCGCAGATCAGTGTGAAGGAAATGAAGGCTGCAATGGATACACAGCTGAAAGTGATTCATTTTGTCACAGATAAAAAAGAACTGAAACGGTATGGCTGTGAGGAGCCTGGATTTTTGCTCTCAAGGTATGCGGACATCTGTGACTGCTCTGTAGGGGCAGTGCGTTTCGGAATGGCCGAGGAAGGAAAGAACCGGATTCGGATACCGGCTGAAGTGCAGATATATTTTCTGAAAGATAATAATAAGAATCTCGTGCCGCGAAAAGAGCAGGTACATATCGTTATGGAGTATAGAAGCCAATGGAGGATTGTGGAATACAGCCGGAAGAAGGGCCGATAATCCGTTCCCTTTTCTGCAGTAACATGGTATACTAAAGATAAATCTATAGAAATGGAGACAAAATAAGAATGACAGAAATAGGAATTTCATCCGATTTTGCGGGCCAAAGTGTAAAAACAGACGAGATCAGAAGTACGTTAAAGCAGATTCGGGAGGCTGGGTTTACACATGTACACTGGTGCCATGAGTGGGACGGAGAATATATTTATTCTGTATATGAGATGCAGCAGCTTCAGGAATGGTTTCAGGAATTCGGACTGCGTGCGAAGTCGCTTCATGCATCAAAAGGCAGCCGCCTGAAAACAGCAATTCGGAAGGAATACAACAATCGGAAGGATTACACATCTTTTAATGAATATAATCGTCTTGCCGGTGTGGAGTTGGTACAGAATCGTCTGGATCTGGCCTATTTACTGGGAGCAAAAGAGATCGTACTGCATATGTATGTACCTTAT